>NZ_JBEXKX010000028.1:0-135572 GCF_040609695.1 Amycolatopsis sp. NPDC004625 | reverse complement strand
ACAACAAAACCCACCCCCCCACCAACCCCCACAAAAAAAAAAACACTGGGTTGTCTTTTTTTTTTTTTTAATATTTCCCGCCTTGACAACCTGCCACCGGCCGTAGTCACAATCAGGCTTCGGGGTTGCGAGCACGCAAATCAATCCTCAGGAGCCTCAACCCCATCCCGATCAGCCCATTCCAGCAACGGCTCGATCGAGAACACGGAATCATCAATCCCGGCATGAAGATCACCCAGCGAAGCAAACCGACCCGGAACCGTCGCAATAGTAAAATCCCCCGGCTCGGCAGAATCGATCTCATCCCACCGAAGCGGAGCAGAAACCGTCCCCTCGGCATTCCCCCGAACCGAGTAAGCACTGGCAACGGTATGATCCCGGGCATTCTGGTTGTAATCGACGAACAACAACCGAGGATCCCGATCCTTCCGCCACCACGTGGTAGTGACATCCTCCGGAGCCCGCCGCTCGACCTCATGGGCAAAAGCCAACGCGGCCCGCCGGACATCGGCAAACCCCCACCGAGGCTCAATCCGCACGTAGATGTGCAACCCACGCCCACCAGAAGTCTTCGGCCACCCCACAGCCCCCAGCTCGTCGAGAACTTCACGAGCAACGTGCGCAACCCGCCGAACCCGGTCGTATCCGCAGTCCGGCATCGGATCGAGATCGATCCGCCACTCATCAGGCTTCTCGGTGTCGGCCCGCCGCGAGTTCCACGGGTGGAACTCCACAGTGGACATCTGCACCGCCCACGCGACATGCGCGAGTTCGGTCACGCACAACTCGTCAGCATGCCGGTTGTAACGCGGAAACGTCACCCGGACGGTCTCCAGCCAAGGAGGAGCGCCGTTCGGCACCCGCTTCTGGTGCACCTTCTCCCCGGCCACCCCCGACGGGAACCGGTGCAGCATGCAGGGCCGTTCCCGCAGCGCGTTGACGATCCCGTCGCCGACCGAGAGGTAGTAGTTGACCAGGTCGAGCTTCGTCTCCCCACGGGCCGGGAAGTAGACCCGGTCCGGATTGGAGATCCGCACGGTGTGCGGCCCGACCTCGAGCTCCACAGCCTTGGACGCCATGGGTCAGACGCTACGGCACAATCGCCCTGGTGAGCCTCCCGACGGACGGACACGTCCACACCGAATGGTCCTGGGACACGATCACCGGCTCGATGCTCGGTTCGTGCGAGCGAGCGCTCGAACTCGGCCTGCCGTCCGTGGCGTTCACCGAGCACGCGGACCTGACACCGTGGCTGATCCCGGAGCCGATCCGGCCCCTCCTGCCGGACCACTTCCGCGTCCGCCTGCGCCCGGACGGCGTCCTCGAGCCGCCCGAGCTGGACGTCCCCGGCTACCTGGCGTGCGTCGAAGAGTGCCGATCGCGGTTCCCCGGCCTGCGGATCCTGTCCGGAGTGGAGCTCAGCGAGCCGCACTGGCACCGGCCACGCGCCGACGCCCTCCTGGCGGCCCACGACTTCGACCGCGTGCTCGGCTCGGTCCACTCCCTCCCGGACGGCGAGCACCACCACGAGCTGACGGTGATCACCGGCCGCCCGCCGGGCGAGCTCCTGCGGGCCTACCTCGCCGAGGTGCTGGGCCTGGTCGAGTCCACGGCGGACTTCGCGGTGCTCGCCCACATCGACTACGCGCTGCGCTCGTGGCCGTCCGAAGGGCCACCGTTCGAGGTCGCCGAGTTCGAGGAGGAGTTCCGGACGGTGCTGCGGGCCCTCAAGGTCAGCGGCCGCGCGCTGGAGGTGAACACGAAGGTCCCGCTGCCGGGCGAGGTGGTCCGCTGGTGGTTCCGGGAGGGCGGCGAGGCGGTGTCGTTCGGCAGCGACGCCCACGAGCCGGGCCTGGTCGGCCACGACTTCAGCGAGGCGGCGGCCCTGGTGGAATCCTGCGGCTTCCGCCCGGGCCGCACCCCGCACGACTTCTGGCGCCGCTGATCACGGCCGCAGCAGCACCTTCGTACCGACCGGCCTTCGTCGGCCGGTTGCTCGCTGCGCGGCCGCCCGGGCCGTCAAGCGCCGGCCAGGGCGTGGCGCCCGTACGTCCGCGACTCCGCGCTCTGGTCCATCAGCCGTGCCGCCACCCTGCCGATGGCCGCGTCCAGCTCCGTGCGGTTGCCCGTGCCCCAGTCACCCAGGCGGTCCGCCAGCCAGGCGTGCCACGCCTGGACGACCTTCCCGAACTCCTCGCGCCCGGCGGAAGTCAGCTCCCAGCCGTCGCGGGTGTAGCGCAGGTGGCCCGTCAGCTCCAGGCGGTTGAACGCCGGTTCCAGGACCTGCGCCGGGACGCCGAAGTACTCGCCGATCGCCCGCAGCGTCGCCGGCGTTCCGCGGCGCTGCCGCAGGTGGACCTGCAGCAGGCACCAGATCCCGCCCTCGTCGAGCTCGCCCCCGGCCCGCTCGATGATCGCCGGGGCCACCTTGCGGCGCTCGCGGAAGAACAGCGTCGCGACCGCGCGTTCCAGCTCGCGGTCGCCGGTGCGGGCCTCCGGCATCGCGAAGCCGTCGCCGAGGTCCGGGGCCGCCGCGCGGGCCGTGTCGCGCAGCGGGACCTCCTTCAGGAAGAACGCCAGCACCAGGGCCACCAGGCCGACCGGGGCCGCGGCGAGGAACACCACGTGCAGCGAGTCGCTGTACGCGCGGATCACCGGGGCCGACACCGCCTCCGGCAGGGCGTGCAGCGCCGTCGGCACCTGCAGCGCCCGCGGGTCCACCCCCGGCGGCACCGGCAGCGCGGCCAGCTTCGGCGTCAGCTGGTTCGCGTACACCGTGCCGAAGATCGCCGCGCCGAACGAGCTGCCGATCGACCGCAGGAACGTGACGCCCGAGGTCGCGACGCCGAGGTCGGCGTAGTCGACGGTGTTCTGCACGGCGATGGTCAGCACCTGCATGCCGAGCCCGATGCCCAGGCCCAGCACCGCCATGTACGCCGACGCTTCCCAGAAGCCGGTGTTCGTGTCCAGCCGGGACAGCAGGTACAGGCCGGCCGTCATGCCCGCCGCCCCGGCCAGCGGGAAGATCTTGTACCGCCCGGTGCGGCTGACCGCGTTGCCCGCGGCGATCGACGCGACCAGCAGCGCCAGCACCATCGGCAGCAGCCGCACCCCGGACGTCGTCGCGGACGTGCCCTGGACGTACTGCATGTACGTCGGCAGGTACGACAACGCGCCGAGCATCGCGAAGCCGACGACGAAGCTCATGATCCCGCCGACGGTGAACACCGGGTTGCGGAACAGCCGCATCGGCAGCATCGGCTCCTTCGCCCGCAGCTCGACGAAGACGAACCCGGCCAGCAGCAGCACCGAGCCGGCCGCCATCCCGATGATCACCGGCGAGCCCCACGCGTACTGCGTGCCGCCCCAGCTCGTGACCAGCGTCAGGCCGGTCGCGGCGAGCCCGATCAGCAGGATGCCGAGGTAGTCGACGACCGGCTTGACCGCGGCGCGCGCGTTCGGCATCGCCGAGGACGCCACCACCAGCACCACCACGACCAGCGGGATGTTGACGTAGAACGCCCAGCGCCACGACAGGTGGTCGACGAAGAAGCCGCCGAGCATCGGGCCGGCCACCGTGACCACGCCGAACACCGAGCCGAGGACGCCCTGGTACTTGCCGCGCTCGCGCAGCGGGACGACGTCGGCGATCAGGGCGGTGGAGGTGACCATCAGCCCGCCGCCGCCGAGGCCCTGCACCGCGCGCCAGACGATCAGCCAGACCATGCTGCCGGCGAACCCGGCGCAGAACGAGCCGATGCCGAACACGACCACCGACAGCTGGAACAGCAGCTTGCGGCCGAACAGGTCGCCGAGCTTGCCGACGACCACGGTCATGATCGTCTCGGCGAGCAGGTAGGACGTCACGACCCAGGACAGGTGCCCGGCCCCGCCCAGGTCGCCGACGATGGTGGGCAGCGCCGTCCCGACGATGGTCTGGTCCAGCGCGGCCAGCAGCATGCCGAGCAGCACGGCCCCGAACACGGCGTTGACCCGCCCGCGGCTCAGGGCGGCCGGTGCCGCCGTACCCGGGCTGGCCTCCGCGGTGGCCGTCATCCGCACCTCCTGGCTCGGCCTCCCAAGCTAGTGCGCGGAGTCCACTGTGGATAGCCACCCGTTCCGGTGACGCAGGGTCAGCTCGAACCCCTTCCCGGGCTGGAAGGCGATGGCCGGTTCGTCGGCGGCGCAAGGGCTTTCACGGACCCAGGTGGGCCAAGCTCTCCAGCGCGAGCTGCTCCAGGTGGCCCGCGGCCGCCGCACTGCCGCCGGCCGCGTGGAAGGACGCGGCGATCGTCTCGGCCGCCCGCCGGTACGCCGGCTCGGTCAGCACCTCTTCGACCGCCGCCGCGATGCGCGGGGCGTCCGCGCGGCCGAACCGCAGCCGCAGGCCCGCGCCCGCCGCCACCACCTGGGCCGCCACGACCGGCTGGTCGTCGCGGATCGGGGCGACCACCAGCGGGAGGCCGTGCCAGAGGGTTTCGCAGACCGTGTTGTGGCCCGCGTGGCACAGCACCGCGTCCACCCGCGCCAGCAGCGGGAGCTGCGGGACCTGGCGCCGCACCAGGACGTTCGGCGGGACGCCGCCCACCACGTCGCCCACCACGCCTCCCGGGTCGGCGATCACCGCCCGCACGGGCAGCCCGGCGAACGCCGCCGCCGTCGCGGCCAGGAACCCGGCGCCCGCGGCCGTGTTCGCCGTGCCGAGGGAAACCAGCACGGTCGGCCGGAGCGGGTCGAGCCACTCCCACGGGAAGTCCGGTGTGGACGGACGCGCGCCGAGCGCCGGCCCGACGAGCCGGGTGCCCGGCGGCAGGGTGGCCGCGCCGAGCAGTTCGCGGGTGGTGAACGCCAGGACGCCGTGCGGGGAGAACCGCGGGTCGGCCTCGCCCCGGCCGCCGGCGATCCGCGCGCGCAGGCCGTCGAGCAGCGAATCCACCCACTCCCCGACCTTCGGCATCCCGGCGAGGGGGTCGGCCAGTTCGGCCGATGTCGTCGCCGACGTCACCCACGGCAGGCCGTGCGCTTCGGCGAGCAGGCCGCCGGCCAACGCCTGCTGGTCGGCGACGACGACGTGCGGTTCGAACGCGTCGAGGGCAGCGGCCACGCCGGGTGCCATCGCGTCGGCGAGCGGGACCAGGAAGTCCTGCCAGAGGAACCGCAGCGCCGCCGGGCCCTTGAGCCCGGCCGGCCGCTCCGGCACGCCGGCCGGCAGGGCGCACGAGAACACCAGCGCGTCCGGCCCGGCCAGCTGCCACAGCAGCTCGTGGTGCCCGGCCCAGGCGACTTCGTGGCCGCGGGCGGCGAGCTCGGCCGCCACCCCGACGGCCGGGTTGACGTGCCCGGTCAGGGGCGGGACGACGAAGAGGAACCGGGCCACTACCGCACCCGCGCCCGGGTGCGCGCGGTGTCGCGGACCCACCCGAAGATCAGCTCGGTGACCTCGGCGGTCCGCTCGACCAGCACCGAGTGCCCCTGGCCGGGCAGCACGACGGTGCGGCAGCCCGTCAGGTGCGTCTCGAAGTGCGGCACCTGGGCGGCGAGCCCCGAATCGCCGCCGAAGATGGCGAACACCGGGCAGCGCACGGCCGAGAGGTCCGCCGCGATGGTCGCGCTGCGCGGGATGTCCTCGGCGATCGTGGTGGTCTGCAGGATCTTGTTCGCGGCTCTCGACAGCCGCGCTGTGTGGGCGCCGTGGTTGTCCGCGATCCAGCCGATGACCTCGTCGAGCGCCAGCCGGGCCTTGGCGTCGGCGAGCCCGTCGGCCATGTGCCCGGTCCACTCCCCGGTGGGCGGCTCACCCTCGATCACGACGACGCTCGCCACCCGGTCGGGCCGGGCGGCGGCCAGCCCGAACGCCACGGAGGCGCCGAACGAGTTGCCGATGACGTGCACCGGCCGGGTGACCTCGCACGCGTCGAGGACCGCCACGAGATCGTCGACGAACCGCTCCAGGTGGTAGCCGGACGCCGGGCGGGTCGTGCGGCCGTGCCCGCGCAGGTCGTACATCAGCACGTCGAGCCCGCGCGCGGCGAAGTCCGGGCCGAGGGTGAAGTAGTAGCTGGCGAGGCTGTCGGTGAGCAGGCCGTGGACGCAGACCACGATCGGCGCGTCGCCGTCGAGGGGCGCGTCCGGGGTGAGCCGCTGGACGTGCACGTCCAGCTCACCGGCGCGGATCCGGCTCACGCGGTCGCCCGCAGCGACGCGACGACGTACCGGACGAGTTCGCCGACGGTCAGCGCGATGATCTCGTCCAGGTCGCGTTCGGCGATGAAGGTCGCGAAGTTGACGCGGTCGCCGTACTGCTCGCGCAGCTGCCCGGACAGCGCCACCAGGTCGACGCTCTCCAGTTCGAGGTCGTCGTGGAAGGTCGTCTCCATGGTGATCTCGGCGTCGTCCAGGCCGTACTCTTCGAGCAGCTCGCGCAGCATCCCGGCCAGCGCCGCGAGGACGGTCGCCTCTTCGGTGGCCGTGGTCTCGATGCTCATCCGGCGGTCTCCTTCGTCTCTTCGGTCCAGGCGACGACGTACTGGCGCGGCGGTGCGCCGGGCGGGTTTTCGACGTCGGCGCAGCGCACGCGGTACCCGTGGCCGTCGACGCGGACGGTGAGCAGGTCCGGGACCGCCGCGACGACCTCGAAGTCGCGGGGCTCGCCGCGCAGGCCGGTGCCGCGCAGTTTCGCGACGGCTTCCTTGGCCGTCCAGAACCGCGCGAACCACCGTTCCGGATCCCCGGGCAGGCTCGCGAACAGCGCCAGCTCACCCGGGCCCAGCGCGGCCTCCACAGTGGACTCCGAGCGCGGGCCGACCGCTTCGACGTCGATGCCGCACGGGCCGGGCCGGGCGATCGCCACCCCGGCCTCGGCCCGGTGGGCCACGGAGATCGTCAGCTCCGGCAGGTCGCGGCCGTACGCGCCGGCCGCGAACGGGCGCCCGGCGTCGTCGTTGCCGATGCGCAGCTCGGCGGGGAACATCTCGCGCTCGCCGCGGGCCCAGAGGAACTGGCGGACGGCGTCCTTCGCCGCGATGCGGCCGAGCAGCCACTGGCGGCGGCCGCGCGGCGGACGGCGGTCGTAGGCGTCGCGCTCGGGGCCGGCGAGGTAGTTGCGCATGATCAGCTCACGCGTGGCCAGGTCCGGCCACTGCTCGTGCACCAGGGCCCAGCCGCCCGGCTGTTCGTGCGACAGCGTCGAGCGCTCCGGGGTGCGGTCGGCCTGGCGGATGTGCGCGGTGCTGTCGAAGCGGCGGTCGCGCCAGCCGGTGAACTCGGCCCAGACCTGTCCCTGGTGGACGAGCTGCATGTCGGCGTCGAGGAACTCGTCCGTCAGCCCGGTGATCCGGACCAGGCACTCCAGGCGCTCCCCCGGCGCCGGGTGCGGGCCGTGGAACCGGATCCCGCGCAGGGCGACCGGGAAGACGGTGGTCCGCTCGGGCAGCCGGGACATGATCCAGTAGCCGAGGACCTGGCCGACGTTGTCCAGCAGCGCGCCGGGCGCGGCCGGGGTGGTCAGCACGGCGCGGACGTGCCGCTCGCCGACCGCGGTCAGCTCGGTGACGCCCTGGAAGCGCGGGCCGTGGAACATCCAGCGTTCGTCGTAGAGCTGTGCCGCGGTCGTCTCGGGGACCTGCTCGGCCGACGCCGGGAACCGCCACGGCGCGGGCGCGGCCGCCGGGTACTCCGGTGCCAGTTCGACGACGGCTCGGGAGTACCCGGCGAGGGTGGCGGACACCCGGTCCGCGCCCTGCGGCCGGATCCGCACCGGCACGGTGACCGGCGGGACCGCGGTGATCCACTGGGTGAGCCGGACGTCGTGCACCGCGACCGCGTGCCGGCCGGGTGCGGCCTGTTCGGCGAACCGCATGAGGTGGTCGATCACCGTGGTCGCCGGGACGACCGGCCAGCGGTCGCCCGGGTCGGCCTGGGGTGGCTGCTTGAAGAAACAGTGGTCGAGCAGGTACGGCATCGCTTCGAGCGACACGGTGAGCGTCGTGTCGAGCTCCGCCGGCGGTGGCAGGCGGCGAGCCGGTCCGGCGAGCACAGTGGACGCCAGCTCGGCGGTGTCGGCCAGCAACGCGGCGAACTCCGCGGCCAGCGGGCCCTGGGCGGCCAGGTCGTCCACAGTGGACTTCCGGCCGGCCGGCAGCGCGATCCGCGCCCGCACCTGTTCGTCGAGGGAGATCAGGCGGCCGCCGAGGTCGAGCTTGACCGCCTTGGGCGCGGCCGGGCGCTCCCCGGGCAGCCGGGCGAAGTCGACGTCGAGACCGTCGGCCCACAGCGCGGTGGCGACCCGGCGCAGCTGCGCGAGCCCCGGCCGGTGCGCCGAATGCGCCGCCACGACGAGGTGCTCTTCGCCGTGCAGGGTGTCGCCGACCAGGGAGCCGAGCTGCCCGGCGCCCACCTGGACGAACGCCCGGAACCCGGCGTCGTGCAGGGCCCGCACCAACGGCCGGAACCGGACCGGTTCCAGCAGGTGCCGCACGAACAGCTCGCGGACCTCGGCCTCGCCGGCCGGGTACTCCGACACCGTCGTCGCCGACCAGAGCGGCGGGTTCGGCGGGTGCAGGGTGAACCGAGCGGCCGCTTCGCGGATCGGGTCCAGGTAGGGCCGCAGCATCGGGGTGTGGAAGCCGGACCGGAAGGGCAGCACCTGCGCCACGATCCCGGCGTCCCGGAACCGCCGCACGAGCGCGCCGACCGCCGCTTCCGGGCCGCAGACCATGGCCTGGTTCGGGGAGTTGTCGTGGGAGAGCACGACGTCCGCGCGTCCGGCCAGCTCTTCGGCGACGCGCGGCGCGGGCGCGCCGATCGCGGCGAAGGCGAGCCCGGGCACGACGAGGCTGTCCGGGTCGAACCCGGCGAGGAAGGCGTCGACCTCGGCCTCGGCGTAGACGCCGGCGACGGCCATCGCCGTCCATTCGCCCAGGCTGTGCCCGGCGACGGCGTCGGGGGTGACGCCGAGCCGGTCCAGGGCGGAGTGGAGCAGCCGGCCCAGTTCGAACACCGCGGTGCCCTGCCGTCCGACGTCGCCGACCTCGACGTCCGCGTGCTTCCACGGCAGCCCGAAGTGGCGGGCGACGTCCCCGCAGTTGAGCGTGAGTTCCGACTCCAGGCCGGGGAAGAGGAAGGCGAGCTTGCCGCCGCCGGGGCCGAGCAGCGGGCGGTCGGTGAACCAGACGTCGTTGCGGCCGCGCCAGGCCCGGCCGCGGGCGACCGCCTTCCTGGCCAGGGCCAGCCGCTTCTCCGTCGGGTCGACGACGCCGAGCCGCACCGGCCCTTCGCCGATCTCCGGGGATCCGGGCCGGTCGAGCAGGTCGCGCAGCGCGTCGACGCTCGGCGCGGCCAGCCGCAGCACCCGCTCGGGCTCACGCACCACGGTCACCGGGCCGGCCGGCCGGTCCGGGGCCTGTTCCAGGACGACGTGGGCGTTGATCCCGCCGAAGCCGAACGCGTTGACCCCGGCCCGGCGCACCGCCGCGTCCCACGGCCGGGCACTGTCCAGAGTGGAGAAGCGGGTCTCCGCCAGCGCGGGGTGCGGGTCGTCGCAGTGCAGGGTGGGCAGCAGGACGCCGTGGTGCACGGCCAAGGCCGCCTTGACGAGCCCGGCGACCCCGGCCGCGGGCATCGTGTGGCCGATCATCGACTTGACCGAGCCCAGCACCGCTTCGCCGCGCGTGCCGAACACCGCGGCGAGGGTGGCCAGTTCCGCCGCGTCGCCGGCCGGGGTAGCGGTGCCGTGCGCCTCCAGCAGGCCGAGGGAGTCCGGCGCGGCCGGGTCCAGGCCCGCCGCGGCCCACGCCTGGCGGACCGCCCGCACCTGGCCGCCGGAGTCGGGGCTGGCCAGGCTCGCCGTCCGGCCGTCGGAGGCGACACCGGTGCCGGTGATCACGGCGTAGACGCGGTCGCCGTCGCGCCGGGCGTCGGCGAGGCGCTTGAGAACGACGACGCCGGTGCCTTCGCCGATCAGCACGCCGTCGGCGTCGCGGTGGAACGGCCGGATCCGCTCGGACGGCGACAGCGCGCCGAGCTGGGTGAACACGCTCCAGAAGGTGATGTCGTGGCAGTGGTGCACGCCGCCGGCGAGGACGACGTCGCAGCGGCCGGTGGCCAGTTCGCGCACGGCGTGGTCGACCGCGATCAGCGAGGACGCGCAGGCGGCGTCCACGGTGTACGCCGGGCCGCGCAGGTCGAGGCGGTTGGCCAGCCGGGACGCGGCCAGGTTCGGCACCAGCCCGATCGCGGACTCCGGCGCCTCCGGGCCGAGCTGGTCGGTGAAGGCCCGGCGGACCGCGTCGAGCCGGTCCGCGTCCAGGTCCGGCAGCAGCTCGCCGAGGGTGCGGACGAGCTGGGTCGCGGTGCGGACGCGCTGGTCGAGCCGGACCAGCCCGGGTGTCAGGTAGCCGCCGCGGCCGAGCACGACGCCGACCTTCGCGCGGTCGGCGGGCAGGCGTTCCGGGCCGCCGGCGTCGGCGACGGCCTGCGCCGCGACCCGCAGCGCGATCAGCTGGTCGGGTTCGGTGGCGCGCACGGAGTTCGGCATGATCCCGAAGCCGGTGACGTCCACTTCGGCCAGTTCGTCGACGAACCCGCCGCGCCGGCAGTAGACCCGGTCGGCCCGCCGCTGCTCGCCGGGCGCGTAGTGGGCGCCGTCCCACTTCTCCGGCGGCACCTCGGTGATCGCGTCGACGCCGCCGACGAGGTTGCGCCAGTACGCCGCCAGGTCCGGGGCGCCCGGCAGCAGCACCGACATCCCCACGATGGCCACGGGGTCCGGCATCGGCGTCACCAGCCCGAGGCGGTGTGGACGACGGCGGCGGTGTCCGGACGGCCCCAGGCCAGCTCGCGCAGCAGGCCGAGGGTGCCTTCTTCGGGGTCGATGAGCGCGATACCGCGGCGGGCGTAGTCGCGCATGAGTTCGGGGGTCACCATGCCGTCGTGGTCGCCGGCCGGGGCCCACGGTCCCCAGTGGACGGTCACCGAGCGCCCGGCGGGCCACCGGCCGCCCAGTGCTTCGAGGGCGTCGTTCGCGGCGGCGTAGTCCGACTGGCCGCGGTTGCCGAGGGTGGCGGCGATGCTGCCGAAGAGGACCACGAACTTCGGCTCGTCGGGCAGGTCGGCGGTCGCTTCGAGGAGGGTGCGGGCGCCGTCGACCTTCGTGCCGTAGACGCGCTCGAACGACTCCGCCGTCTTTTCGGCGACGAGCTTGTCCTCGATCACGCCGGCCGCGTAGACGATGCCGTCGAGGCGGCCGTACTCGGCGTGGATCTCCTTGACCGCGCGGTGCACGGCCTCGGCGTCGAGCATGTCGACCGACTGGTAGCGGGCCGGGCTGCCGAGTTCGCCGAGTTCCCGCAGGGTCCGGCGGACTTCGCGCTCGCTGTGGATCCGGCGGACCGTCCGTTCGATCTCGGCCGGGTGCTTCAGCCCGGCCGCGATGAGTGCGGCGCGCAGCTCCTGGGCGGTCTTCGCGTGCGGGTGTTCGTCCTCTGTGGCCGGTACGGCCGTCCGGCCGAGGAGTTCGATCCGGCAGCGGGCGGCGCCGGCGAGGGTGGCGGCGAACCGGGCGGTGATGCCCTTGGCGCCGCCGACGAGCAGGATGACCGAGTCGCGGTCCAGGCCGATGGCGGCGGCTTCGGCGGCGCCGTCGCCCGCCGGGCCCGCACCACTGGCGGCCAGCGGGCCGAGGTCCTGCTCGGCCGGTGCGATGCCGTGCCTGACGCCGCCACGGTGGACGACCACCGGCTCGCGGTCCACTGTGGACAGCTCGGCGACGAACGCGGCGGCGTCCGCGCCTTCGACGACCCGGGTGAGGGTGTCCGGGTATTCGCGGGCGAGACTCCGGTGGAACCCGCGGAGCCCTTCGGCCGGTCCGGCGCTGAGCAGCCACCGGGGGTGGCCGGCGAGGGCGTCCCGGTAGCCCGGGAAGGCGGCCGGCAGGACGGGGTCGAGGAACAGGTACCCGTCGAAACCGGGCCGAACCTCCGCACCGGTCCCGACCTCGGCGCCGTGGGTCTCGAGTTCGGCGCGGATGTCCCCGGCGCCGGAACCGACGATCAGGAACCGGCGGCCCGCGATGGCGGGGGCACCGGCGGGCGCGAGCGCGACCTCGGTCATGAGGTACCGCTTCGGCGCGACGATCACCGGTTCGGGCTCGCTCGGCACCGGCCGCGGTTCGCCGCGGCCCGTCTCGCCGGTGCCCAGCAGCTCGGCGATCCCCGCCGCCGTCCGGGCTTTCGCCAGCTCCTCGACGTCGCCCCCGGGGTCGAGGTTCAGGCGCGTGGCGAGTTCGCCGGCGATCTCGGCCCGCTTGATCGAGTCGATGCTCAGGTCGGCTTCCAGATCGAGGTCGGGCTCGATCATCTCCACCGGATACCCGGTCCGCTCCCCGATCACCTCGACCACGGTCTCCAGCACCGACCCGGCGACCGCCACCGGCTGCTCACCGCCGATCAGCTCGACGATCGCCGCCGCGGTCCGGGCCTTCGCGAACTCCTCGACGTCCCCGCCGGCCAGCCCCAGCCGGGCCGCCAGCTCACCCGCGATCTCCGCCCGCTTGATCGAATCCACGCTCAGGTCGGCTTCCAGATCGAGATCCGGCTCGATCATCTCCACCGGATACCCGGTCCGCTCCCCGATCACCTCGACCACCGTCTCCAGCACCGACCGGGCCGCCGGCGCCGCCGGTGCGACGACGGGCTCCGGCGCCGCGACCGGCACCGGGATCGGCGCCCGCACCTGCGCCGGGGCGTCCGCGCCGAAGAAGCCGAGCAGCACGTCACGCTGGGCCGCGATCATCTCGCGGCTCGTGCGCAGGAAGTCCGCGACCATCGCCTCCGACGACGCGGCCGGCTCCGGGACGGCGGCGAGGGTGATCCGCTCGGCCGGGCGGAGGGCACCGGCCGGGATCGTGCCGTCCGCGGCGCGCAGCAGGTGCCCGTCGACCGTCCACCCGGGACGCTTCGGCCGGTCGGCCGCCGACGCGTCGACCGCGTCGCGGCCGCGGAAGAGCCAGCCGGTCCCGATGTCCACTCCGGACACCGCCAGCTGCGCCAAGGCGGCGAGGAAGCCGGGCAGGCCGCGGCGGCCCGGCTGTTCGAACCCGACCGTCCGATGGGGACGGTCGCCGAGGATCGCGGCGACCTGCCCGGCCAGCACCGCACCCGGCCCGGCCTCGACGAACACCCGCGCCCCGGCCGCGTACATCGCCTCGACCTGCTCGACGAACCGGACCGGCGCGCCCAGCTGCGCGGCCAGCTCGCCGCGGATCGCGTCCGGGCCCG
The DNA here is from genome assembly GCF_040609695.1 of Amycolatopsis sp. NPDC004625. Lineage (NCBI taxonomy): Bacteria > Bacillati > Actinomycetota > Actinomycetes > Pseudonocardiales > Pseudonocardiaceae > Amycolatopsis > Amycolatopsis sp. NPDC004625. Next base: position 122,298 of record NZ_JBEXKX010000028.1, on the reverse strand, counting down.
GCGGGTACGGGCCGGCCGTGCGGTTGGCGTACACCGGGACGGCGGGCGGCACGACGCCGATCGCCTCGAGCGCGCGACCGAACGCCGCCCCCGCCGGCGCCACCAGCGAGCTGTGGAACGCGCACGCGACCCGGAGGCGTTTCGCGCCGAGGCCGGCGGCACGCAGGTGCCCGACGGCGGTCTCGACGTCGGCCGTGGGCCCCGAGATGACGGTCTGCTGCGGCGAGTTGTGGTTGGCCAGGACGACGGTGGCGAGCCCGGCGTCGGCGAGCACCTTCCCGGTCTCCGCGGCGCCCGCCGAAACCGCCGCCATCGCGCCCGGGTCGTCCGGCGGCACCGCGTCGGCCATCGCGCCGGCCCGGGCGTGGCTGGCGTGCAGCAGCGCTTCCGGCGTGAGCGCGCCCGCGGCGGCCAGCGCCGTCAGCTCGCCGTAGCTGTGCCCGCCGAGCATCGCGGGCCGGACGCCGGCGCGGGTCAGCAGCCGGAACGCCGCCAGTCCGGTGAGCCCGAGCGCGGGCTGGGCGACGCGGGTGTCGGTGACGCGCCCGGCCTGCGCCTGCCGCGCCGGTTCCCCGAACACCGCCGGGCCGAACACGACCTCCGCCGTCGCCGGGTCCAGACGCAGGTACCGCTGCAGCTCCGGGAAGGTGACGAACAGCTCGGCGAACATGCCGGGCCGCTGGCTGCCCTGGCCCGGGAACAGCACCGCGACCTCGCCCGGCGCCGTCCCGTCGCCGCGGAACACTCCCGGCGGTTCCTGGCCGGCGAGAGCCTCGCGCAGCCGGGAGACCAGTTCGTCCACAGTGGACGCGACGACGGCGAGCCGGATCCGGCCGCCCGCCGCTTCGGCCCGCCGGGACGCGCCGAGGGCCAGGTCGCGCAGCCGCCAGGGCGCCCGGCCGGGCGGGACGTCGGCGGCCAGCTCCAGCAGGGTCCGTGCCGCGGCGTCGGTGGTGAAGGTGAACAGCTCCGCGGGCCATTCGTCCGCGGCCTGGGCGGGCGGCACACCCGGGTGCGCGCCCAGCACCACGTGGAAGTTCGTGCCGCCGAAGCCGAACGCGCTGACCCCGGCGAGCCGCTCCGCCGGCGGCGCGGTCCACGGCTGCGCCGCCGACTGGAACACGAACGGGCTCGTCTCCGGATCCCACGCCGGGTTCGGGGCGGAAAGGTGCAGCGTCGGCGGTTTGACGCCGGTGTGCAGCGCCAGCGCGGCCTTGATCAGCCCGGCCAGGCCCGCGGCGCACTTGGTGTGCCCGATCTGCGACTTCACCGACCCCACCGTGCACCCGCCCGGCGCGGCCCCGGCCTCGGTGAACACCTTCGTCAGCGTCCCGAGTTCGGTCCGGTCGCCGACGACCGTGCCGGTGCCGTGCGCCTCGACGAGCCCGACGCGCGCGGGCGAGACACCGGCGTTGCGGTACGCCCGGGTCAACGCGGTGTGCTGGCCTTCGGGCCGGGGCGCGGTGAGACCGAGGGCGCGGCCGTCCGAAGCCGCGCCGACGCCCTTGATCACCGCGTACACGCGGTCGCCGTCGCGTTCGGCGTCGGCGAGGCGCTTCAGGGCGAGGCAGGCGACGCCTTCGCCGAGCGCGATGCCGTCGGCCGCGCTGTCGAACGTCGCCGAGCGCCCGGTCGGCGAGAGCGCGTGCGCCGAGGCGAACAGGAGGTAGTCGTTGATGCCGTTGTGCAGGTCGGCGCCGCCGCAGAGGACGAGGTCGCTGGTGCCGGCGGTCAGTTCCTTGCAGGCGACGTCGACCGCGGTCAGCGACGACGCGCACGCGGCGTCGACGGTGTAGTTGGCGCCGCCCAGGTCGAGCCGGTTGGCGATCCGCCCGGCGATGACGTTGGCGAGCACGCCCGGGAAGGAGTCCTCGGTGATCCGCGGCAGCCGTTCGTCCAGTTCGGACGGCAGTTCGCCCACATAGGACGGAAGCACGGAACGCAGGGTCATCGCGTTCGACAGGTCGCTGCCCGCCTCGGCGCCGAACACCACCGACGTCCGGGACCGGTCGAACAGCCGGGTGGCGTACCCGGCGTCGGCCAGCGCCCGGTGCGCGGCCTCCAGGGCCAGCAGCTGCACGGGTTCGATGCTGGCCAGCGACGACGGCGGGATGCCGTACTGCAGCGGGTCGAAGCCGATCTCCGGCAGGAACCCGCCCCAGCGCGACGGCGTCCGCTCCCCCTGGCCGTCCGGGTCGTAGTACAGCGAGGTGTCCCAGCGCTGCGGCGGGACCTCGGTGACCGCGTCGGCGCCGGCCAGGATGTTCGCCCAGAACGCGGCCAGGTCCGGGGCCTGCGGGAACATGCCGGCCATGCCGACGATCGCGATGTCCAGCGGCGCGGGAGCCGGTGGTTCCGCCTCGGCCACGCCGAACGCGGCGGCCCGCTCGCGCAGGAACGCGTTCGCACCTTCACCCACCGCGTGGTGCAGCGCTTCGATCGTGGTGACGGCGGAGCGCAGCACCGCCACCTCGCCGGCCATGAACATGCCTTCGGCGAGCTGGCGGTCTTCGCCGACGTCCCGCAGCTCCGCGCCGACGCGCTCGATGCCCTTGCTGGCCAGCCGGAGCCGCCCCACGTTGAGCGTTTCCAGCTGCTCCCACGCGTCCCGGCTCGGCACGCCGCGCCCGGCGAGGTCCGCCTTGATCGCCGCGTACTCCTCGGTGAACGGGCTGCGCACGCAGCGGGTGGCGTGGCCGGGCGCGGTCTCCAGGAGATCCGTGTGCTCGGCCGCCAGCAGGCGGCGCTGGAACAGCGGGAGCACGGCGCCGGCGTCGACGGCCTCGCGGGTGAAGAGGTAGGCGGTACCCATCAGCACCCCGACCGCGGCGCCCCGCGCGGCCACCGGCGCGGCGAGGGCCGCCACCATCGCGGCCGAACGTTCGTCGTGGACGCCGCCCGCGAACAGCAGCTGCAGGCCGGCGGCGGCACCCGGGGTGGCCGCGAGGAAGTCGCCGAGCACGCCCAGCTGCGCCTCCCACAACGGGAAGCTGGTGCGCGGGCCGACGTGCCCACCGCATTCGGAACCTTCGAAGACGAACTTGCGGGCGCCCGCTTCGAGGAACTGCTTCAGCAGGCCGGGCGAAGGCACGTGGAGGAACGTGGCGATGCCCGCGTCCTCCAGGGCCGCGGCCTGGGCCGGGCGGCCGCCGGCGATGATCGCGTGCGTCGGGCGCAGCTCGCGGATCACCGCCAGCTGTGCGGCCTTGACGTCGTCGGCCGCGAACCCGAGGACGCCGACACCCCACGGGGCGTCGCCGACGGCCTCGCGGGTCCGTTCCAGGACGTCCCGCGTCTGGTCCGGGCCGGACAGGGCCAGCGCGACGAACGGCAGGGCGCCGCCCGCGGCGACCTCGGCGGCGAAGGCGGGCTGGTCGCTGACCCGGGTCATCGGTCCCTGCGCGACCGGCAGCGCGGTGCCCAGGGCGCGGCTGCCCGCGCTGTCCGGGCCGAGGACGACGTCCGGCACGCGCAGTGCTTCGCCGACGGCGTCGGCCAGGCCGCGCACGGCGGCGGTCACCGTGCCCCAGCGGTCGCGGAACCGGGTGGCGAGGAAGACGTCCTGCCCCGCTTCGACCGGCTCGGTGCCGCGGCGCGCCAGCACGCGGACGCCGTCCACGACGGTCGTTTCCGAGCCGTCCAGACCGGTGAGGGCGGCGGTGAGCGAGGACGGCAGTTCGGCTTCGGGCAGCAGGGCGAGCTGGGTGTCGACGACGACACCCGCGGCGCCGCCCGCGACCGCGGCCGCGGCGGTGTGCGGCCCGATGCCGCCGGCCGCCCACACCGGGACGTCGAGCGCGTCGTCGGCGAGCAGGGCCTGCAGCAGCACGAAGGTGCTCAGTTCCCCGGCCGGGCCGCCGCATTCGTGGCCTCGGGCGACCAAGCCGTGCGCGCCGCCGTCGACCGCCCGCGCGGCCGCCGCGCGGGAGCTCACCTCGGCCAGCACCCGCCGGCCGGGGAAGTCCCGCGCCGAGCAGGCGGCGGCTTCGGTCAGCAGCACGGTGGTCACGGCTTCGGGCAGGTCCGCCGGCTGCGCCAAGCGGACGCCGAACGCCGGGACGTCCCATTCCCCCAGGAGTGCGAGCTCCTCCGCGGCCGCGGCGCCCCCGCCGGTCAGGTCGAGCACGCCGAGCCCGCCCCCGCGCGCCGCGGCGGCGACCCCGCGCGCCGACGGCCACCGCAACGGCGACACGGCGACGACCGGCCCGGAGTCGTCTTTCGAGAGACGCATGGGAACTCCCGCTACGCACGAAAGGGTGAAGGGTAACGGGGAGTACTTAAGCGGGTTCCTTCGGTGCCGTCAACAACCCCTCGCGATTTCATCGCGGCCGTTCAGAAAATTCGAGGCAGACCAGGCCGGCGGCGCAAGAATTTAACGTCGCCGTCACGTTCGGGCATCCGCCGGGCAGGACGCGATTGGCGGGGCCGGCCACCCGGACCGGTTCCGCGGCGTGGTCCACCCCGCGCACACCGCCGGACGGCGCAGGCGATCCCGCCTGGTGGCCGCGCCGGCGTTGATCGCTCCGGCCCACATCGACCGGCGGGTGCCGCGTTTCCGGACGGCCACCTCCGCGTATCCGTCCGGTAAACCGCCTTTCCCGAATTGCCCTCTCGACGGAGGACACCGAACACTCTTCGCCGGTTATCGACGGCGATTTACCCTCGCTTTTCCGGGCGACCGGAAGAATCGGCCGGAGAATACGCGGACCGGCCCGGCACGCCACCGGAAGTCCACAGTGGATTGGGGCGGCGCCGGGGTTCCCGGTGCTCACGGACCACGAACGGGACCGCCGGCCGCACCACCCACGACGACCGCCGGTATTCGGGCGACCACCTCCGGTGCGCCGGCCGGCGCAGCCCGGGCGGCCGTGATCGAAATTTTCCGTCTCCGCGTTACAAGCTTTTCCTGAGAAGAAGCTGAAGACATTTCGCGTACCAGTGAGTAGTACTAGACAGTAGGTATAGACTTGGACTGTTCGTCCAGGCATGGAGGTGACGGTGGAGTACTGGTACACCGACGAGCGCTCGGGGTCGCGGTACCCCGGCGACCCCCGGCGCTGGCGCGGCGACGACGGCACCCCGCTCACCGTCGCGCCGCTGCCGGGCCTGCGTCCCGGCGACGTCGACACCGGCGTCCGGTCCCTGTGGCGCTACCGGGCCGCGCTGCCCGGCGACCTGCGTCCGGTGTCGCTCGGCGAAGGCTGCACCCCGCTCGTCCCGCAGGTCTGGGACGGCACCGACGTCCGGTTCAAGCTCGAGTGGTTCAGCCCGACCGGCAGTTTCAAGGACCGCGGCTCCAGCGTGCTGGTCTCCGCGCTGGCCGGCGCCGGGGTGCGCGAGCTGCTGGAGGACAGCTCGGGCAACGGCGGCTCGTCGGTGTCGGCCTACAGCGCCGCGGCCGGCATCGCGGCGACCGTCCTGGCGCCCGAGGGGACGTCACCGGCGAAGGTCCTGCAGACCCGCGCGTACGGCGCGGCCGTCGAACTGGTGCCCGGCACCCGCGACGACACCGCCGCCGAGGCCGTCCGCCGGTCGGCGCACACGACCTACGCCAGCCACAACTGGCACCCGTTCTTCCTGCAGGGCACCAAGACGCTGGCCTACGAGCTGTGGGAGGACCTCGGGTTCCGGGCCCCGGACGCCGTCGTCACGGTGGCCGGGGCGGGCAGCATCGTGCTGGGCTGCGACCTCGGCTTCGGGGAGCTGCTGGCCGCGGGATCGATCGGGCGGCGCCCGCGCCTGCTCGTCGCCCAGCCGCGCAACTGCTCCCCCGTCGACGCGGCCTTCCACGACCGGCCGACTCCCCCGTTCGCCCCGACGGTCGCCGAGGGGACGGCGATCCGCCGTCCGGTCCGCCTGCCCGAGGTGCTCGCGGCGATCCGGCGCTCGGGCGGCGACACCGCGGCGATCGAGGAGGCCGCGATCGCCGCGGCCGCGCGCCGCCTGGCGTCCCTCGGCCTGTACACGGAGCCGACCAGCGCAACCGCCGCGGCGGCCATCGACGTGTTCCGCGCGCGGGGCGCGATCCGGCCCGGCGAAACCACGGTCGTCGTCCTCACCGGCTCCGGCCTGAAGGCGCCGGACAAGCTGCGGGAGCTGATCGGATGACGTCGGCGCACGAGGACGAACTGCTGCTGCGCGAGGCGGAGAAGATCGCCCACGCGGTCGGCCGCATGTTCCCGGGCCTGTGCGAGGTGGTGCTGCACGACCTGCGCGACCCGGCCCACGCGGTCCGCGCGATCGAAGGCGGCCTGTCCGGACGCGCGGTCGGCGACCCGGCCACCGAGCTGGGCCTGGCCCGGATCGCCGACCCGGAGTTCCCGGACGTGCTGCAGAACTACCCGAACCGGTTCCCGGACGGCCGCCCGGCGAAGAGCACGTCGATCGGCATCCGCAATTCGGCGGGCGAGTACGTGGCGGCGCTGTGCCTCAACCTCGACGTGTCCCTGCTCGGCCCGGCGGCCCGGGCGTTGACCCGCTTGGCCCGCACGGACGAGCCGGCCCCGCTGACGGAGTCGTTGCGCGCCCGCACCGCCGGCGAGCTGCGGGCGCTGGTGGAGGATTACGCGACCGAGCGCGGGCACACCCCGCGCAGCCTGCCGGCCGCGGGGAAGAAGGAACTGGTGCGGGAGTTGAAGGCAAGGGGGTTCCTGGAGGTGAAGAACGCGGTGCCCGCGGTGACCGACCTGCTGGGGATCTCGCGGGCCAGCGTCTACAACTACCTGCGTTAGAAGATCGACCACCCGGTCGACGTCGTGAACCGGTCCAGCGCCGCCACCCCCGCCACCGAGTTCCCCCGCGCGTCCAGCCCCGGGCTCCACACGCACACCGCACACCGGCCCGGCACGATCGCCAGGATCCCGCCGCCCACCCCGCTCTTCCCCGGCAACCCGACCCGGTACGCGAACTCCCCCGCCGCGTCGTAGGTTCCGCACGTCAGCATCACCGCGTTGATCCGCTTCGCCGCGCTCGGCCCCAGCAGCCGCGAGCCGTCGTTGCGGAGGCCGTGGCGGGCCAGGAACAACGCCGACCGGGCCACGTCCGCGCAGCTCATCGCGATCGAACACTGGCGGACGTACTGGTCCAGCACCGACGGCACGGGGTGGCGCATGTTGCCGTACGAGGCCATGAAGTAGGCCAGGGCCCGGTTGCGGTCCGCGTGCGCCGCCTCGGACGCCGCCACTTCCGGGTCCACGGCGATCTCCGGCCGGCCGCTCTCCTCGCGGAGGAAGGCCAGCAACGCCTCGGTCGCGTCGCCGTGGCGGGCCAGCTCGTCGGTCACCACCAACGCGCCCGCGTTGATGAACGGGTTGCGCGGAATGCCGTCCTCGTGTTCCAGCTGCACCAGGGAGTTGAACGGGTCGCCCGACGGTTCCCGGCCGACGCGCGCCCACACGTCGTCGCCACGCGAGAGGGTCAGGGCCAACGTGAACACTTTGGACATGCTCTGCACCGAGAACGGGTGCTGCCAGTCGCCGACGCCGTGGAGCGCACCGTCCACTTCGGCCACCGCCATGCCGAACCGGCCCGGTTCCACCCTGGCCAGCGCGGGAATGTAGGCCGCGACGGCGCCGCGGCCGAGTTCCGGCGCGACGTCGTCGGCTATCCGGTCCAGCAGCGCCGCGAGATCCACGGCCGTAGCGTAGAAGGCCGGCCGGCCCACCCGACGCGCACCCCCGCACGTGACGTCCGGCACACCTTAAGTTTTCCTTAGCCCGCTTGGTGACCTGCCGCACATCGCTCTAGCGTCTGGCAACCATGGATTCCTCGCTGCTCACCGAAAAAGGTGAAAGCTATTCGAAAGCACTGGGCAACCGCCAGGTGCAGATGATCGCCATCGGCGGCGCGATCGGCGTCGGGCTGTTCCTCGGCGCCGGCGGCAAGCTCCACCAGGTCGGCCCGTCGCTCGTCTTTTCCTACGCGATCTGCGGAATCGCCGCCTACTTCGTGATGCGCGCGCTCGGCGAGCTCGTCCTGCACGAGCCCAGCTCCGGCAGCTTCGTCACCTACGCGCGGAAGTTCATCGGCCCGTGGGCCGGTTTCGCCTCCGGCTGGATGTACTGGGTGAACTGGGCGATGACCGGGATCGCCGAGATCACCGCGGTCGCCATCTACGTCCACAAGTGGCTGCCGGACGTTCCCCAGTGGATCACGGCGCTGATCGCGCTGGGCGTCCTGCTGGCGGTGAACCTGCTGTCGGTCAAGGTGTTCGGCGAGCTGGAGTTCTGGTTCTCGGTGGTCAAGGTGCTGGCCATCGTCGTCTTCCTGGTCGTCGGCGCCGGGCTGGTGCTGACGAGCGCGGACATCGGCGGCAACCCCGCCGGCGCGCACAACCTGACCGGACACAGTGGACTCTTCCCGGCCGGCATCGGCGTCGCGCTGATGACCCTGCAGGCGGTCATCTTCGCCTACTCGGCCATCGAGGTGGTCGGCATCGCGGCGGGCGAAACGAAGGACGCCCGCAAGGTCCTGCCGAAGGCGATCAACGGCGTGGTCTGGCGGATCGGCGTGTTCTACGTCGGCTCCGTGCTGCTGCTGGCGATGCTGCTGCCGTGGCCGTTCTACAGCGGCGACGAAAGCCCGTTCGTCACCGTGTTCAGCCGGCTCGGCATCCCGGGCATCGGCGACGTGATGAACGCGGTGGTGCTGACCGCCGCGCTGTCCAGCGTCAACTCCGGCCTCTACTCCACCGGCCGCATCCTGCGCTCGCTGGCCGAAAAGGGCGAAGCACCGTCGTTCGTCAGCCGGATGAGCCGCCGGCACGTGCCCTACGGCGGGATCCTGTTCACGTCGGTGGCCTACGTGCTCGGCGTGGTGCTGAACTACCTGGTGCCGAAGGAGGCGTTCGACATCGCCATCGCGATCGCGTCCCTCGGCGTGATCAGCACCTGGGCGACCCTGATCTTCTGCCAGCTGCGCCTGCGGCAGGCGGCCCTGCGCGGCGAGCTCGAGCGCCCGTCGTACCGGATGCCGTGGGCCCCCTACAGCGGCTGGGCGACGCTGGTGTTCCTGGCCCTGGTGGTGGTGTTGATGGGCTTCTCGGACGGCGCGGAGAAGATCGCGTTCTATTCGATCCCGGTGCTCGCGGTGGTCCTCGCCGTGGGCTGGCGCTTCGTGACGAAACGCCGCGAACGCACCCCGGCCGGCTAGCGCCCTGGCCCTGGGCGGGCATACTCGACGCGTGTCCTCGAGCAGCACGGAACCCCGGCGGGTGACGATCCACGACGTCGCGCGCTCGGCCGGGGTCTCGCGCCAGACGGTGTCACGCGCGCTGAACGACAAGGCCGAGATCGACGGCTCGACCAAGCAACGCGTTCTCGACGCCGCGCGTGAGCTCGGCTACCGTCCCAGCCGCTTCGCCCGCGGCCTGGTGCGGCCGGAGACCACCACCGTCGGGCTGGTCGTGCCGGACCTGCTCAACCCGTTCTTCACCGAGGTCGCCTCCGGGGCGCTGGCCGCGGCCCGGACCCGGGGCTGGCACGTCGTCGTCTACGACACCACCGACGACCCCGAGCAGGAGCTGGCCACCCTGCGGGTGATCGGCGCCCAGGTCGACGCGGTCGCCGGGTACTTCGGCCGGTCCGACGAGGACCTCGACCGCCTCACCGCCGGCATCCCGGTCGTGCTGATCGGCCGGGAGCCGCGCACCCCGCGGTTCAGCGGCATCGGGATCGACGGCGAGGACGGCGTCCGCGAGGCCGTCGCCCACCTGGTCTCGCGCGGGCACCGGCGGATCGGCATGCTCGACGGCCGGCCCACCCCGAGCGTGCGACGGCAGTGGTTCCTGCGGGCCGCCGCCGAGTGCGGGATCTCGGTGCACCCGGGCTGGATCGCCGGGGGCGCCCAGAGCGTCGACGGCGGCGGCGCGGCGCTGGCCACGCTGCTCGCCGCCCACCCCGACGTCACCGCCGTGTTCGCCTTCAACGACGTGATGGCGATCGGCGCCCTGCGCGAGGCCCGCCGGTTCGGCCTGCGCCTGCCCGCCGATCTCGCCGTGATCGGGTTCGACGGGCTCGCGCTCGGCACCCTGGTCGAGCCGGAGCTCTCCAGCGTCGCCGTCGACACCCGCGCGGTCGGCGCGCTGGCCGTCGAGCAGGCGGCCCGGCTCGTGACCGGTGCCGAGCCGCTCGAACCGGCCGAACTGGTCGTCCGCGCCCGCCTCCACCTGCGCGAATCCGCCTGACTCCTTGACACCCGGTCCTCCGGCCGCGCACACTGCCGAGCGGGCCGTGAACGTTCACGGGAACGTTCTCGGCAAGCGCGGAAGGGACCTCATGGCGTACCTCGAAGACCCCGGGCCCGGCCGGGGGTCCGTCCCCGCGCGCGCGGCCTTCACCTCCGACGCCCCTTCGCTGTCCCTCAACGGCACGTGGCGGTTCCGGCTCTCGCCCGGTCCCGCCGCGGCGCCCGCCGCCATCGAGGGCGACGACTTCGACGACTCGGCGTGGGACGAGCTGCCGGTGCCGTCGCTGTGGCAGTTGCACGGCCACGGCCGGCCCGCCTACACCAACGTGCGCTACCCCTTCCCGGTCGACCCGCCGCACGTGCCGTCGGACAACCCGACCGGGGACCACCGGCTGCGGTTCGACCTGCCCGGTGACTGGCCCGCCGGGTCCGCGCTGCTGCGCTTCGACGGGATCGACTCGTGCGGCCGGATCTGGCTCAACGGCACCGAGCTCGGCATCACCCAGGGCAGCCGGCTGCCCGCGGAGTTCGAGGTCGGGCCGCTGCTGCGGCCGACCGGCAACGTCCTCGCCGTGCGCGTGCACCAGTGGTCGGCCGGCAGCTACCTCGAGGACCAGGACATGTGGTGGCTGTCCGGGATCTTCCGCGGCGTCACCCTGCTCGCCCGCCCGGACGGCGGCATCGGCGACTATCGCATCCGCGCGGACTACGACCACACGACCGGCCTGGGCACGGTCCGCGTCGAGACCGGCCCGGACGTCGTGCTGGACCTCCCGGAACTCGGCGTCGCCGGGCACCCGGCCGGGGAACCGCTGGAGCTGCCGGTCGAACCGTGGACCGCGGAGACGCCTCGGCTGTACGAAGGAACGCTGTCGACCGCGGCCGAACGGGTGCCCGTGCGGATCGGGTTCCGGACGGTGTCCATCGAGGACGGACAGCTCAAGGTCAACGGCCGCCGCCTGCTGCTGCGCGGGGTGAACCGCCACGAGCACGACCCGCACACCGGGCGCGTGGTGCCGCCGGAGACCGCACAGGCCGACGTGCTGCTGATGAAGCGGCACCACGTCAACGCCGTCCGGACCAGCCACTACCCGCCGGATCCGGCGTTCCTCGAGCTGTGCGACACCTACGGCCTGTGGGTGATCGACGAGTGCGACCTCGAGACCCACGGGTTCGAGCCGCTGGGCTGGGCCGGCAACCCCAGCGACGAACCGGTCTGGGCCGAGGCGTACCTCGACCGGATCCGGCGCACGGTCGAGCGCGACAAGAACCGGCCGAGCGTCATCCTCTGGTCCCTGGGCAACGAAAGCCACACCGGGGAGAACCTGGCGCGGATGGCCGAGTGGGTGAAGCACCGCGACCCGTCCCGGCCGGTCCACTACGAAGGCGACCACGAATGCGCCTATGTGGACGTCCACAGCCGGATGTACGCCACGCACGAGGAAGTCGAGCGGATCGGCCGCCGCGAGGACGACAACGCGCGGCGCCGGGACCTGCCGTTCGTGCTGTGCGAGTACGGGCACGCGATGGGCAACGGCCCGGGCGGGCTGCTGGAGTACCGCGAGCTGTTCGAGCGGTACCCGAACTGCCAGGGCGGGTTCGTCTGGGAATGGATCGACCACGGCCTCGCCGCCGACGGGCACTTCGCCTACGGCGGGGACTTCGGCGAGCCGATCCACGACGGCAACTTCGTCATCGACGGCCTGCTGTTCCCCGACCGGACGCCGTCGCCGGCGTTGACCGAGTTCGCGAAGATCATCGAGCCGGTGCGGATTTCGGCCGGTGCTTCCGGGATCGTGGTGAGCAACCACTACGACTTCGTGAGCAGCACGCACCTGACGTTCACCTGGACGCTGGAGGACGAAGGAATCGCGGTGGCGCAGGGGGTTCTCGACGTGCCCCCGGTCCATTCCGGACAGAGCGTGTCGGTCCCGCTACCCGACCTGCCCGCGACGGGCGGCGAGTCGTGGCTGACCGTGTCGGCGGCGCTGGGCTCGGCGACCGCATGGGCGCCGGCCGGGCACGTCGTCGGCTGGGGTCAGCTGCCGGTGTCGCCGTCGCCCGCCGCGGCACCGCTGCCGCCGCGCGGACCGGTGTTCCGCACCGGCGGACGGCTGGTGCTGGGCGCCGGCGCGTTCGACCCGGCGACCGGCGTCCTGACGTCACTCGGCGAGCACGCGGTGCTCGGACCGCGGCTCGACGTCTGGCGGGCGACGACCGACAACGACCGGGGCACGTTCGCCGGCCGGCCCGACGCCGACCAGTGGCGCGAGGCCGGGCTGCACCGCATGCAGCACCGGGTGATCACAGTGGACGCCGACGGCGAGGAACTGGTGGTGCGGACGCGGGTGGCGCCCCCGGCCCAGCCGTTCGGGCTGTTCGCCGACTACACGTGGACGGCGTTCGAAGACCGGCTGCGCCTGCGGGTCTCGGTGACCCCGGACGGCGAGTTCCCCGGCACGCTCCCCCGGCTCGGGGTGACGATGGCGGTCCCGGCCACGCTCGGCGCGGCCGAGTGGTTCGGCGGCGGCCCGGGCGAGGCGTACCCGGACAGCCGCCAGGCGGCCCGGATCGGCCGGTTCTCCCGCAGCGTCGACGGGTTGCAGACGCCGTACGTGTACCCGCAGGAGAACGGCAACCGGACGGCGGTCCGCTGGGCCCGCCTGACGGCCCCGGACGGCACGGGAATCCAGGTCGACGGCGACCCGCAGTTCGACTTCACGGCCCGCCGCTGGACGGCGGCGCAGCTGGAGGCGGCGCGGCACACCGACGATCTGGTGCCGGGCGAACTGGTGCACGTGACCCTGGACGTCGCGCAGCACGGCCTCGGGTCGGCTTCGTGCGGGCCCGGCGTGCTGCCGCGGTACCGGCTGGTGCCGTCGAAGACGGAGTTCACGCTGTGGTTCCGGACGGTGCGGTCCCGGTAGGGCGGGGTCGTGAGTGGTAAGACGGGTTAGAACCCGTCTTACCACTCACGAGCGTCAGGCTCAGGTCCGCAGCATCGGCGGGTACAACAGGTCCGCCTTCCCCCGCCGGTACAGCTGGGCCGGGCGCCCGCCGTCTCGGGTCGTCGTCCGGCCCGTCGGCTCCAGCAGGCCGTCCGCTCCGGTCACCTTCCGGTGGAAGTTGCGCGGGTCGAGCCGCGTGTCCCAGACCAGCTCGTACACCCGCCGCAGCTCCGCGACCGTGAACTCCGGCGGGCAGAAGGCCGTCGCCAGCGGGGAGTACTCCAGTTTCGCGCGGGCGCGTTCCACACCGTCGAGCAGGATGCGGTCGTGGTCGAACGCCAGGTGCTCGGCCGGCAGCTCCCGCACCGGCGCCCAGCGGGCCTCCGCCGCGTCCGTGCCCGCGCGCGGCACCGGCAGGTCCGGCGCGAGCGCCAGGTACGCCACCGTCACCACCCGCATCCGCGGGTCGCGGTCCGGGGCGCCGTAGCCGGCGAGCTGTTCGATGTGGACCGAGCCCGGGGCCAGGCCCGTCTCCTCCGCCAGTTCCCGGCGCGCCGCGTCCGGCAGGTCTTCGTCCTTGCGCACGAATCCGCCGGGCAGCGCCCACTCCCCCAGGTACGGCTCGACGCCGCGACGCACCACCAGCGCGCACAGCTCGTCCCCGGTCAGGGTGAGCACGACGAGGTCGACGGTGACGGCGAACGGCGGGTGACCCATGCCACCACCGTAATCGTCAGCTTGACGATTAGCCAGTCCACCTCATATCGTCAGCACGACGATAAGAGGAGGACTCCATGGCCGACATCGACCGCCGCTTCGGGTTCCGGCACCTGCGCGGCGCCCCGACCGTCCACATCCGCCACTACCGCCGCGGCAAGCTCGCGCACGACGGCGTCGGGCTGTCCTTCTGGTACCGGCCGCTGACCGCGGTCGTGTCGGAAGTGCCGGTCGACGACCGCGAGCTGCCGCTGCTGTTCCACGCCCGCACGGCCGACTTCCAGGACGTCACCGTCCAGCTCGCGCTGACCTTCCGGATCGAGGACCCGGCGCTGGCCGCCCAGCGCATCGACTTCTCCATCGACCCGGACACCGGACGCTGGAGAAGCGACCCGCTGGCGCAGATCAGCGGGCTGCTCACGGAAAACGTCCAGCAGTACGCGGTCGAGGTGCTGACCCGCACCCCGCTGGCGACCGCGCTCGTCGACGGTGTCCGGGCCGTCCGCGACCGGATCCGCGCCGGGCTGGCCGAAGAGGACACCCGGCTCGCGCAGACGGGCTCGGCGGTGATCGACGTCCGGGTCGTCGCGATCCGGGCCGAGCCGGAGGTCGAGAAGGCACTGCAGACGACAGCGCGCGAGAAGGTGCAGCAAGAAGCCGACCGCGCGACCTTCGAGCGGCGCGCGCTCGCCGTCGAACGCGAGCGCGCGATCAGCGAAAACGAGCTGCAGAACCAGATCGAGCTGGCCCGCCGCGAGGAGCAGCTGCTCGCCCAGCGCGGCGCGAACGCCCGCCGCCAGGCCGAGGAAGCCGCGGCCGCGAACCGGATCGAGACCGAGGCGCAGGCCCTGCGGAAGGAACGCCTGACGCAGGTCGAGGCGGACGGCAAGCGAGCGCTCGGCGAGGCCGAGGCGGCGGGCGAGGCCGCGCGGCTGGCGGCCTACCGCGATCTGCCCGAGGGCGTGCTGACCGGGCTGGCGCTGAAGGAGCTGGCGGGGAACCTGCCGCAGATCGACAGCCTGGTCCTGACCCCGGACCTGCTCACGCCGTTGCTGACCAAGCTCGGTGTCCGCTCGTGAGCCTGGCCCCGCGGGTCGTCCTGGTCCACCGCCGCACCGAGCTCGACGAGCTCGTCGCCCGGCACGGCACCCGCGGCCAGGCCGAGTTCTTCCTGCGGACCCGGGGCCGTGACCTCGCCGAGGTGACCGCCGCCGACGCGGCCGCGCGCGCCGCGCTGGCCGCCGCCAGTGCCGCCATCCCGCTCGACTGGCGGCGCGGCGACGTCGAACGGGCCGACCTCGACCGGTTCCTCTTCACGCCGGAAGACGTCGTGGTCGTGGTCGGGCAGGACGGGCTGGTCGCCAACGTCGCCAAGTACCTCGACGGCCAGCCCGTCATCGGGGTCGCGCCCGGCGAACCCGGCGTGCTCGTCAAGCACCCGGCGCACGCCGTCGCGGATCTCGTGCGGTCCACCGGCGCGGTCGAGCACCGGACGATGGCCGAGCTCACCGCCGACGACGGCCAGCGGCTGCTCGCCCTCAACGAGATCTACCTGGGGCACGCCGGGCACCAGACCGCGCGCTACCGGCTGCGGGCCGGCGGGACGGCCGAACGCCAGGCGTCCTCGGGCCTCCTGGTCGGGACCGGCACCGGAGCCACCGGCTGGTGCGGCTCGGTCTGGCGGGAACGCCGCAGCGCGCTGCGGCTGCCCGCGCCCGGCGAGCCCCGGCTGGTCTGGTTCGTCCGGGAGGCGTGGCCGTCACCGGCCACCGGAACCTCCTGCACCGAAGGCGATCTGACGGAGACGCCGTTGACGGTCGAGGTCGAATCCGACCGCCTGGTCGCGTTCGGCGACGGCCTCGAAGCCGACACCGTCGCCCTCACCCGTGGTCAGACGGCGACCTTCGCGCCGGCGGCGAGGACCGTCCGCCTGGTGCGGTGAAGCACCGGCCCGGCACACCGAGGGGGCGTGCCGGGCCGGCGGGTCAGGTGCCGTACCGGGTCTTGACGATCGACGGCGTGTCGAGGTTGTGGCCCGCGTCCATGCTCTGCGCCAGCCGCAGGTACTGGCCCTCGGCCCACATCAGCGGGCCGGCGCTGCCGGTGGGCCGGCCCAGCCCGAAGCAGCCGACGTCGGCGCGGTCCCAGACCTGCTCCGGCACGAAGTACCCGTCGTTGACCGAGTCCGCCATCGACTTGAGGTACACCGCGGCGGAGCGGCCGTTCGCCAGTTCGTACTCACCGCGCTCGCCCGACAGCACCGGCCACAGCCGCCCGAACCGCTGCGAACCGTTCGCGGGCCAGCCGCTGCAGTTCGCCGTGCTCTCGCCGTAGTTGTCGTGCGGGTAGCGGTGGAAGTAGACGTCGCCGTTCGGCAGCGTCACCTGCACCGCCGAGTTGCCGTCCGACGCGGCGGCCGTCGGCGCCACCGAGTTCGCGATCGTCGCGTCGCCGGCCGGCCGGATGCCGAGCCGCACGAGGTCGAGGAAGCCGAAGTCGGTGACGTCGTGCTCGTAGAAGCAGCCTTCGTCGAAGCAGAGGGTGGCGCCGTCGTTGGGGTTGCCGGCGCGGTCGAGGCGCTCGTAGTAGGTGTGCCCGCCCCAGTAGCCGGACGTCGTCACGGTCCAGCCGGCCAGGGAGTTCCGCCACGAGTCCGCAGTGGACTCCCACGTCGACGCGCTCGCCGTGTCGCCGTTCGCCCGCGCGATGGCGCCCGCGGCGATCAGCCCGGCGACCTCGGCGGCCACCGACGACGGCGACTTGCCGTACTGTTCCTCCCACCGCTCGGTGGTGTCCGGGCCGGTGGCGGTGATGTGGTTCGCGGTTGTCTTGACCTTGGCGTAGGTCGAGGCGTCGGTGAGGCCGGTCAGCCAGGCCAGCAGGATGGCGTCGGCGTCCTGGTCGAGCTGTTCGCAGCAGCCGAGCTGCTGCGGACTCGCGCCCGCGACGCCGGAAACCGGGCTGTAGCGCGGGAACGAGCCCGCCGGGTAGGTCGTGCCGTCCCCGGCTGTGGGGCTGCCGATCCACTGCGAGGTCCACAGGAACTGCGCCATCCGCTTGGCCTGCGCACTGTCGCCGGCGGCCAGCAGGCCGGTCGCCTGCTGGTACAGGTCACGGCCCCAGACGCGGTGGTAGCCGTCGTTGAGGTGGTCACCGTTGGTGAAATCGCCCCACGGCGTGGCGAGGCCGGCAACGCTGGCGCCGGGGTGCTGTTTGTCTTCGGCGGTCTTCAGCGCCATCGCCGCGACGTAGTAGGCGCGACGCCGTTGCGTGTCACCGGAAACGCTCGCCGGTGCGGGCTTGAGGCCGCCGACGTAGGAGTTCCAGCCGCTGCGGTAGGACGCCGAGACTGTCGTGAACCCGCTGCTCAGCGAGCCGCTCGCAGCCGAGGAGGCGGCGGCCGCGGTGCCGCCGTAACCGAGGGCGACGGTGAACGTCGTGTCGGCGCCGACCGGGATCTGTCCACACTGGACGACGTTGCCGGTGCCGGAGATGGCGTCGAACTGGTTGTTCAGGTTCTTGTCGGCGCGCAGGTCGACCAGGCAGTCGCTGCCCGCGCCGGCGTAGCCGTTGTCGTGCGCGGTGAAACCGGTGGAGACGCGCAGCGCGGAGACGACCGTGGTGGCGGCTCCGCCGAACAGCGTCTCGGTCCCGCTCGCCATCAGCGCACCGGAGGAGTCCCACCAGGCGTTGTCGTTCGCGCCGCCACCGGCCATCGACGGGTTGGCGAGCAGGTAGAGCCGGTAGCTGCCGCCGTCGAGCGACTGGAACCGGGTGTTCGTCACCAGGGTCGCGCGGGCCGGGTCGGTGACGTAGTCGGTGGTGATCCGGTATTTTCCGCTCTTGGCCGTGTTGGTGACGGTGTACTGCAGCGCCTTCTCGTCGGGCATGGACACGACGTGGTTCGTGGCGTCGCGTTCCAGGTCGACGAAGCTCGAGCCGTCGGTGACCACGAACTGCATGTCCTGCATGTTCGGCACGTCGGCCCGCGGGTAGAACACCTCCGACGTGACCCCGTTGGCGACGGTGAACCACACCGGGCTGCCGGTGGTCGTGGCCGTCCCGAGCGCGGACTTGTTGCCGGTCGCCCAGGAGGCACCACCGCCGCAGCAGTCCGTCGCGGTGCCGCTCGCCAGGGCTGTGCCAGGCAGCACCCCGGCCAGCAGAATTCCGGCTCCGGCGCAGGCCAGGACTGCTTTCCACCTGATCATGGGAACCCTCCGACGGCGTTGTCGTCAATATGTTGTGGGCCGCAACATATTGAGCCACGCGCCGGTGACAAGCAATGTCCGATCGGACTGAACCGATCCAGCCCAGGCGGGCACCACTGAATCAGCGGCACCCCGTCCGAGATCAGCCGACGAGCTCAAGCGTCGGCGATGCGGTCCAGCCATTCGGCCATCAGCACCCGCTCGGCCGCGGTCAAAACGCTCGCACCCTCAAGGCCCGCCCGAAGCGCGATCGCCCGCTCCGGCAGGTCCGAACCCGCCGGTTCCCCGCCCCCGGTCAGGATCCGGGTCAGCACCGTCTCCCGGGCCGTCGTCGAGAACTCGGGGTCGCGGTCCGCCAACGGGGTGGCGATCAGGGACAGCACCACCCCCATGCCCGTTGCGTGCACCAGCCGGGCCGCGCGGTCGACGCTCACCCGCAGCCGGCCCGTTGCCGCGACGCGCTCGATGATGGCGTGCAGCATCGACTCGGCCTCCCGGCCCGCCGGGGACGTGCAGCCCGGGCGGGCGTCGCCGTACATGAGCACGTAGAACTCCGGGCGGGACAGCCCGAACTCGATGTGCAGGTCCCAGCCGCGGCGCAGGTCCTCGACCGCGTCGCCGGTCGAGCCCAGGGTGCGTTTGCTTTTCAGGTACTCGTCGAAGCCGTACGCGGCGACCGCGTCGAGCAGGCCGTCCTTGTCGCCGAAGAGGCGGTACAGCGCGGGCGGCTGGACCCCGGCCGCCGCACTGACCGCGCGGGTCGACAGCCCGTCGCGGCCCTCCGCCGCCAGCAGTGTGGCCGCTGCCTGGAGGATCCGCTCACGGGTGTCCGCCGCCGTCTTCGTCGCCATGGTTCCGATGGTAACAAAAGCTCGCTATCACTTGTTCGGTACGTGGTCCGCCGCCGCTCGCCGGGCGAGGCGGCGGAGCAACGGCGCCGCCTCGGCCATGCACCGCGCCGGATCCGGTTCCAGGTCGGTCAGCGCATACGCGGCCGAGATGCCCGCGGCGGCGAGCTCGCGCGCGGACAGCACGCAGCGTCCGGACACCGCGACGCACGGGATGCCCTTGGCCGCCGCGGCGCGGGCCACCCCCGCCGGCGCCTTGCCGGCGAGGGTCTGCTCGTCGAGGGAGCCCTCGCCGGTGATGACCAGCGAGGCTCCGGCGAGGGCCGCGTCGAAGCCGAGCAGGTCGAGCAGCAGCTCGATGCCCGGGCGCATCCGGGCGCCGAGCACGGCCATCGCCGCGAAGCCCACTCCCCCGGCCGCGCCCGCACCCGGCCGGCCGGCGAACTCCGGCCCGGCGATCGACGCCCAGTGCCGCAACGCGGCGTCCAGCACCTCGACGTCGCCGGGGGACGCCCCTTTCTGCGGACCGTAGACGAACGCGGCCCCGCGCGGCCCGTACAGCGGATTGTCCACATCGCACGCCAGCTCGATGTCTACTTCGGACAGTCCTGAAAGGTCCACCGAGGCGAGCCGGGACAAGGCCGCACCACCCGGTGGGAGCTCACGCCCGTCGTCGTCCAGGAGCCGCGCACCCAGCGCGGTCAGCAGGCCCGCGCCGCCGTCGGTGCAGGCGCTGCCGCCGACCCCGAGCACGATCCGGCGGCTGCCCGCGGCGGCGATGACGTCACCGGTACCCACGCTCGAAGCGGTGAGCGGGGCCAGGCCGCCGGGAAGCCGGTGCAGGCCGGACGCCTCGGCCAGTTCCACCACCGCCGTGTCGCCCCGGACCGCGTAGGACGCCGTCAGCGGCGCCCCGGTCGGCCCGCGAGCGGGGACGCGCACCCGGCGGAACCCGGCGGCGACGGCGGCGTCGATCGTGCCGTCGCCGCCGTCGGCCACCGGGAGTTGCCGGACCGCGAGGCCTGGGTGGACGTCGGCGAGGCCGGAAGCCACCGCCGACGCCACCTCGGCCGCGGTCAGCGACCCCTTGAACTTGTCCGGCGCGACCAGGACCTTCACGCGCTAGCCTTGAACGCCCGCCAGTCCCCGATCGCCGTGATGTCCCGCAGGGCGACGTGCGAGGTGTACGGCCGGCGCAGCAGCATCGCGAACGCCGAGCTGCCGTCGGCCAGCTCCACCACGCCGAGTTCCAGCTCGTGCGGCTCGGCCGGCAGCACCTTGTCCCGCAGGGCGTCCAAGGAGACGTCGTAGACCTCGCCGGTCACCGCCGCGCCGCCGTGGGACACCGGGTACAGCGCCGGGCACTGGTCGCCGACGGCGTAGAACCGGTACTTCGGCGCGGTGTCGGCGACCGCCACGAACGGCGAGCCGTCCAGCAGGTGGTGCAGCGGCTCGCCGCGCATGGCGCCGCCGTTGAAGAACATCAGGGCCACGGGGATCTCCTTACCGGAAGAGGGCTTCGACACCGTCGATGGCGAAGTACACGGCGAACACCAGCGCCAGCAGCGAAAGCAGCCAGCCGGCCTCGCGCCACCGGCCGCGGCCGATCTTGATCAGCACGAACGCGATCAGGCCGGCGCCGACGCCGTTGGTGATCGAGTAGGTGAACGGGATCAGCGCCGCGGTGAGGAACACCGGGATCGTGTAGTCCGGGTCGTGCCACGGGATGTGGCGGCACTGCGCGACCATCATCCCGCCGATGACCACCAGCGCCGGGGCGGCGGCCTGCGCCGGGACGACCCCGGCCAGCGGCGTGAACAGGAGCGTCCCGGCGAACAGCAGGCCGGTGACGACGCTGGCCAGCCCGGTCCGCGCCCCCTCGCCCACACCGGCCGCCGATTCGAGGAACACCGTGTTCGGCGACGAGCCGGCGACGCCGCCCGCGATCGCACCCGCGCCGTCGACGAGCAGGATCCGGCCCATCCGCGGCACCTTGCCGTTCTTCGACAGCCCGGCCTCGTCCGAAACGCTGGTGATCGTGCCCATGGCGTCGAAGAAGCCGGACAGCACCAGCGTGAACAGGAACACCGTGGCCGCGAGCGCGCCCGCCGAGGCGAAGCCGCCGAACAGGTCGATGTGGCCGAAGAGCCCGAAGTCGGGGGCGGCGACGACGTGGTCGGGCAGGGCCGGCGTCGTGAGCCCCCAGCCGCCGACGCCGAACCCTTCGTGCAGCACGACGGCGAGCACAGTCGCCACCCCGATGCTGATCAGCACCGCACCCGGGACCTTCCGGGCCAGCAGCACGATCATCAGCAGCAGGCCGAAGCAGAACACGACGATCGGCCAGCCGTGCAGGTGCCCGCTCGCCCCGAGGCGCACCGGGACCGTGGTCTGCGCCGAGTCCGGCATCCGGGTCACGAACCCGGCGCTGACCAGGCCGACGAGCGCGATGTAGAGCCCGATCCCGACGGTGATCGCCATCTTGAGCGGCCGCGGGATGGCGTTCATGATCCGCTCCCGGACGCCGCTGACGGCCATCAGCACGATGCACACGCCTTCGAGGACGACCAGCCCGAACGCCTGCGGCCAGGTCATCGACGGCGCCATCTGGAAGGCGACGATGCCGTTGATGCCGAGGCCGGCGGCCAGCGCGAGCGGCGCGTTGCCGACGAGTCCCATGAGGACGGTCATCACGGCGGCGGCCAAAGCGGTCGCCGTGGTCACCTGCGCGGCCGACAGCCGGGCGCCGGTGATGTCGGCGGAGGCGCCGAGGATGAGCGGGTTGAGGAGCACGATGTAGGCCATCGCGACGAACGTCGTGACGCCGCCGCGGAGTTCACGGCCGATGGTGGTCTGCCGGGCGCGCAGTTCGAAGAGCTTGTCGAGCAGCGAACGGCGTTGTCCGGGTACGTCTTCGATCACGGGGGTGGGGACTTCGGTCTGGGTCATGCGTCCTGCCCTTGCCGGTGGGTGTGCTCGGCCAGGGCCAGGCACCACGCCGTGCCTGGCCGAGCGGGACGTTCGATTCGGTTGTGCTCCGGTCAGCTGCTGACTTCGTGGGTCAGTAGTCGGTGCGGTCGGCCTTGTCGAGCCAGGCCGCGAACGGCGCGAAACCGTCCTTCGTGGACAGCCGCGTGACGGGAACCGCCCACGTCTCGCGGGGACGGTCGAAGAGCTCGTAGAAGGCGCGGTCGTCGAACCCGGCCTTGGCCGCGTCGTCGCGGTCGGCGGTATACAGAATCCGGTCGACGCGCGCCCACAGCGCCGAGGACAGGCACATCGGGCACGGCTCGCAGCTGGAGACGAGCACGCAGCCGTCCAGCTTGAACGTGCCGAGCGCCCGGCAGGCCGCGCGGATCGCGACCACCTCGGCGTGCGCGGTCGGGTCCAGGTTCGCGGTGACGCGGTTGACGCCGGTCGCGACGACGTCGCCGTCCTTCACGATCAGCGCGCCGAACGGGCCGCCGCCCTGCTCGACGTTGCGTGCGGCGATGCGGACGGCTTCGCCGAGCCAGTCCTGCTCGACGGAAATCGACGTGGTCATCTCAGACTCCGGTGATGTGCTCGGGACGGATCGGGACGCGCGGCAGCTCGAGGCCGGTGGCCGCGCGGATGGCGTTGGCGACCGCGGGCGTCGCCGAGATCGTGGGTGGTTCGCCGACACCGCGGACGCCGTAGGGCGCGTGCGGGTCGGGGCGTTCGAGGACGTCGACGCGCATCGGCGGCATGTCGAGGATGGTCGGAATGAGGTAGTCGGTGAACGACGGGTTCCGCACCTTGCCGTCCCGGACCAGGATCTCCTCCATCACGGCCAGGCCGAGGCCCTGGGCCGAGCCGCCCTGGATCTGGGCGACGACGGCGTCGGGGTTCATCGCCTTGCCGACGTCCTGGGCGCAGTCGAGCTGGACGACCTTGACCAGGCCGAGGTCGAGGTCGACGTCGACCACCGCGCGGTGGGCGGAGAAGCCGTACTGGACGTGGGCGTCGCCCTGGCCGGTCTCCGGGTCGAGCGGATACGTCGGGCGGTGGTGGAACTCGCGGGTCTCCTCGATGGCCGTGTCCCCGAGCAGTTCGGCCAGGTCGGCGACGACTTCGCCGTCGGCGGCGACGACCTTTCCGCCGGCCAGGCTCATGCCCTCGGCCGCGATACCCAGGCGACTGTATACAGCATCCGCGACCGCGTGGCAGGCGTTGCGGACCGCGCCACCGGTGACGTAGGTCTGGCGCGACGCCGAGCTCGAACCCGCGTCGCCGACGCTCGTGTCGGCCGGGTGCACGCTCACCCGCGTCACGCCCAGCTCCGTGCGGGCGATCTGCTGCTGCAGCGTCACCAGGCCCTGCCCGACTTCCGCGGCGGCGGTGTGCACCATCGCCACCGGCTCGCCGCCGAGCACCTCCAAGCGGACCCGGGCGGTCGAGTAGTCGTCGAGACCTTCGGCGTAGGAGATGTTCTTGATCGTGACGCCGTAGCCGACGCCGCGGACGACACCTTCGCCGTGGGTCGTGTTGGACGCGCCGCCGGGCAGCTCGCGGATGTCGGCGTCACCACTGCGCGAGGGCGGCAACGGCAGGTCGCGGACCCGCTGCACGAGTTCCGCCACCGGCGCCGGGAAGTCGACCACCTGGCCGGTGACCACAGTGGACCCTTCGCTCAACGCGTTGCGGATCCGCAGTTCCGCCGGGTCCATGTCCAAAGCGGACGCGAGTTTGTCCATCTGGGACTCGTAGGCGTACGTCGGCTGCACCGCGCCGAGCCCGCGCATCGCGCCGCAGGTCGGGTTGTTGGTGTAGACACCCCAGCCCTCGATGTGGGCATTCGGTACCTCGTAGGGACCGACGCTCAACGTCGTGCCGTTGCCGACCACGACCGGGGTCTTGGACGCGTACGCTCCGCCGTCGAAGTACAGCTTCGCCCGGACGTAGACGAGCTTTCCGTCGCGAGTGGCCCCGTGCTCGTAGTACATCTTCGCCGGGTGCCGGTGCACGTGCCCGAAGAACGACTCCAGCCGGTTGTAGCTCATCTTCACCGGCCGGCCGGTGCGCAGCGCCAGCATGCAGGAGTGGATCTGCATGGACAGGTCCTCGCGGCCACCGAACGCCCCGCCGACCCCGGACAGCGTCAGCCGCACCTTCTCCAGCGGCAGGCCGAGCGCCTTCGCCGTCTGCCGCTGGTCGACGTGCAGCCACTGCGTCGCCAGGTAGAGGTCGACGCCACCGTCCTCGGCCGGCACGGCGAGCCCGGACTCGGGGCCGAGGAACGCCTGGTCCTGCATCCCGATCTCGTAGACGCCGGACACCACGACGTCCGCGGTCGCGTCCGGGTCACCCTTGACGATCCGCTGGTGGCGGACCAGGTTCCCGCCCGGGTGCAGCTTCGGCAGGGTGTCGTCGTGCGCGGCCCGCTCCGGGTCGGTGATCGGCTCGAGGACGTCGTACTCGACCACGATCTCCTTGAGCGCCTGCCGCGCGATCTCCGGGTGGTCGGCGGCCAGGATGGCGATCGGCTCGCCCTGGTAGCGGACCAGGTCCCCGGCCAGCGCCGGGGTGTCCTGGTACTTCAGGCCGTAGACGTTCTCGCCCGGTACGTCCTCGTGCGTCAGCACCGCGTGCACGCCCGGCTGGGCCAGCGCGCGGGAGACGTCGAGGCGGACGATCCGGGCGTGCGGGTGCGGGCTGCGCAGCGTGGCGCCCCACAGCATGTCCTCGTGCCACAGGTCCGAGGAGTAGGCGAACTCGCCGCGGACCTTCAGCGTGCCGTCGGGGCGCAGCGGGCTTTCGCCGATGCCGCCGGCGATCGTGTCGTGCAGTTCCTGCGGGGAACGGGCCGGGGCGCTCATCGGACGGCCTTCTTCGCGGCGGCGTCGCGGACGGCGTCCAGGATCTTCTCGTACCCGGTGCAGCGGCAGAGGTTCCCGGCGAGGGCCTCGCGGATCTCGACGTCGCTCGGGTCCGGGACGCGCTCGATCAGGTCGTGCGCGGCGACGAGCAGCCCCGGCGTGCAGAACCCGCACTGGACGGCGCCGCGCTCGACGAACGCCTCCTGCACCGGGTCGAGGTCGTCCCCCTCGGCCAGGCCCTCGACCGTGACGACCTCGCGGCCCTCGGCCTGCCCGGCCGCGACCAGGCACGCGCACGCCGGGACGCCGTCGAGGTAGACCGTGCACGAACCGCATTCGCCCTGCTCACAGGCGTTCTTCGAGCCCGGCAGGCCGAGCCGCTCGCGCAGCACGTAGAGGAGGCTCTCGCCTTCCCAGACGTTGTCCGCCCGGCGCCGTTCGCCGTTGACGGTGACGTTCACGCGCACTTCGCGCTCCCTCCGCAGTATTCGGTCCAGGCCCAGGTCAACGTCCTTCTCGCCATCACACCCAGGGCGTGCCGCCGGTAGGCCGCACTGCCGCGGACGTCGTCGATCGGGGCGGCGGACGCCGCGACCAGGTCGCCGAAGCGGCGTTTCACCGAGTCGGCGAGGGGCCTCGGCGAATCCCAGTCCAGCTCGCCGGCCAGGAACTCCTCGGCGTCCGGCGCCCGCCGCGGCGTGGGCGCGGCCGAGCCGATGCCGGTGCCGACGCGGCGCTGGTCCGGGTGCAGGGCCAGGCCGAAGGCGGCGACGGCGATGACCATGGCGTTCCGGGTGCCGATCTTGCTGAACTGCTGCGGCCCGGTGGCCGGGGCCAGGAGCACCGCGGTGATCAGCTCGTCCGGCTCCAGGACGTTCCGCTTGACGCCGGTGTAGAAGTCCTTCGCCGCCACCGTCCTGGTCCCGCGGACGGACGCGATCTCGACCTCGGCGTCCGCGGCCAGCAACGCCGGGTGTGAGTCACCCGCAGGCGAAGCTGCGCCCAGATTGCCGCCCACGGAACCGCGGTTGCGGATCTGCGGGGAGCCCACGGTCCGCGCGGCCATCGCGAGGCCGGGCAGCCGCGTGCCCAGTTCGGCGATGATCCGGGTGTAGGGGACGGCCGCGCCGATCCGGATCCGGCCGCCGTCGGTGCCGTGCTCGTGGAGCTCGGGCACGTGGCCGAGGTCGAGGAGCGACTCGGGACGGCGGTGGTCGAAGTTGATCTCGACCATCACGTCCGTGCCGCCGGCGATCGGGACCGCACCGGGGTTCGCGGCCCGCGCGGCGAGCGCGCCGGCCAGCGAGTCGGGTCGGAGGAATTCCACTGTGGACGTCCTTTCGGGGCTGCTTCGTGAAGAAGTACACACGCTCGGGTGTGGCCGGGACCACGGCAAAACCCCTGAAAGACGGGTGAATTTACGGCCCGCGTTTGTACTTTCCTCCAACGGCCTCGCCGCGGGCATGCCAAGGCCGCCGCACGAGGTCAGGGCGCGTGCGGCGGCGGCGGTCGTGAGTGGTAAGGCGGGTTCTAACCCGCCTTACCACTCACGAGCGTCAGCAAGGCTCGAACTCCTTGACGGCGTCGAGGGCGGCGCCCATGGCGGCGTTCCCTTCGCGTTCGATCATGATCTCCACCAGGACCGGCCGGCTGGTCCGCTCGGCCTCCTTGCGCGCCCATTCCAGGGACGTGCGGATCTCCCCCGGCTCGTGCACGCGGGTGCCGGAGCAGCCGTAGGCCTCCATGATCTTCACGTTGTCCGTGCCGATCGAGTCGTAGTGGATGTCGACCTCGAAGTTCATCTCGTAGCCGGTCTCGGCCTGCCGGATGAGCCCGAGGTACTCGTTGTTCAGCATGATCAGCACGAACCCGACGTCGTACTGGGCGGCCACGGCCAGCTCCTCGACCAGGAACTGGAACGAGTAGTCGCCGACCACGCCGACGACCTCGGCGTCCGGGCGCGCCTTCTTGACCCCGATCGCGGCCGGGATCTCCCAGCCGAGCGGGCCGGCCTGGCCGCACACCTGGTAGTGCCGCGGCTTGTGCGCCTGCTGGAACTGGCCCGACCAGATCTGGTACAGCCCGATCGCGGTGACGAAGTAGGTGTCTTCGCCGAAGGTTTCGTTGATCTCCTTGAACACCCGCGGCGCCTTGATCGGCAGGCTGTCGAAGTCGTCGCGCCGGGGCAGCGCTTCCTTCAGCTCGCCGATCCGGGCGACCCACTCCCGCCGCGGCGGCACCGAACGCTTCTCCAGCGCCGCCAGCAGCGCGTCGAGGAACTCCCGCGTGTCCGAAACGATCCCGAGGTCGGGGCCGAACACCTTGCCCAGCTGGGTGGGTTCGATGTCGACGTGGATGAACTTCCGGTCGCCGCGGTACACCGACAGCTCGCCGGTGTGCCGGTCGCCGAACCGGGCGCCCAGCGCCAGCACCAGGTCGGCCTCCAGGAAGGCCGCGTTCGCCCAGCGCTGCGACGTCTGGATGCCGGCCATCCCGGCGAACAGCTCGTGGTCCTCGGGGAAGCTGCCCTTGCCCATCAGCGTCACCTGCACCGGGACGTCGAGCCGCTCGGCCGCGGCCCGCAGCCGCTCGCTCGCCTCCCCCAGCACGACCCCGCCGCCGGCCAGGATCAGCGGGCGCTCGGCTTGGAGGAGCAGGTCCAGGGCCCGCTCGACCCGGGCCGGCGCCGGGGTCACCCGGGTCACCGGCAGCGGCGAGTCGATCGAGGAGTCCCACTCGATGTCCTGCTTCTGGACGTCGATCGGCAGGTCGATCAGCACCGGGCCCGGGCGGCCCGAGCGGGCGACCCGGAACGCCTCGCGGAAGATCCACGGCAGCTGCGCGGCCTCCTTGACCTGCACCGCCCACTTCGTCACCGGCTTGGCGATCTCGACGATGTCGACGGCCTGGAACGCTTCCTGGTGCAGCTTGGTGGTCGCGGCCTGGCCGGTGATGCAGATCATCGGGATCGAGTCCGCGTGCGCGGTGTAGAGCCCGGTGATCATGTTGGTCCCGGCCGGGCCGGACGTGCCGATGGCGACACCGACGTTGCCGTTCGTCCTGGCCCAGCCGTCGGCCATGTGCGTCGCGCCCTCTTCGTGGCGGACGATCAGGTGCTCGATCGCCCGGCCTTGTAGGGCGTTATACAGCGGGAGGATCGCGGCGCCGGGGCAGCCGAAGACGGTGTCGACGCCTTCGCTTTCCAGGACGTCGACGACCGCCTGCATCGCGGGGATCCGGGGCATGTCACACCTCCGCCGGGACGCGGCCCGACAACTGTTCGGCGACCTTCAGCAAGGCCGAGTGGTCCAGGGAGCCGTACCCCATGGCACGGCCGGCGGCGACGAGCTGGGCGACCAGCCCGGTGAGCGGCAGCGCGACGTCGGCCTGCCGGGCGGCGGCCAGCGCGATCCCCATGTCCTTGTGGTGCAGGTCGATCCGGAACCCGGGCGCGAACCGGCGGTCCACCATGGACTTGCGCTTGAGTTCGAGGATCCGGCTGCCCGCCAGTCCCCCGGCGAGCACGTCGAGGCCGGTGGCGGCGTCCACACCGGACGCTTCGAGCAGCACGATCGCCTCGGCGACCAGGCCGTAGATCCCGCCCACGACGAGCTGGTTGGCCGCCTTCACGACCTGGCCGGCGCCGTGCGGTCCAACGTGGACGATCGTCTTGCCGAGCACGTCCAGCACCGGTTTCGCGGCCGCGAAGTCGGCCTCGCCGCCGCCGACCATGATGGACAGTGACGCCTGTTCGGCGCCGGCCTGGCCACCCGAGACGGGCGCGTCGAGGACGCGGATCTTCCTGTCCCGCGCGGCTTCCGCGACGGCGATCGACGTCTCGGGCCGGATGGTGCTCATGTCGATCAGCAGCGTGCCGGGCTCGGCGGTGTCGAGGACCCCACCCGCGGCCAGCACGACCTCCTCGACCTGCGGGTGGTTCGGCAGCATCGTGATCACGACGTCCGCCCCGGCCACCGCGTCGGCGACCCCGCTCGCGGCGCGCCCGCCCGCGGCTTCGAGCTTCTCCCCCGCCGCCGCGTGGACGTCGTGGCCGCTGACGTCGTGGCCGGCCGCGACCAGGTGCGCGGCCATCGGGGCGCCCATCACGCCCAGTCCGATGAATCCCAGTTTCATGCTCGTCCCCTTCGGGTTTTCGGCAGCCAGTCCAGTGACGTGACGGTGTCGGGCTCCGGGACGTACTCGATCCCGACGAACCCGGCGTACCCCGCGTCCTGCAGCCTCGCGAGGTACCCGCCGAGGTCGAGGGAGCCGGTGCCGGGCTGGTGGCGCCCGGGCGCGTCGGCGATCTGCACGTGCCCGATCCGCGGTGTGTGCACCGCGACCAGGGCGTCCAGGTCGTCCCCGTTGACTGCCAGGTGGTAGAGGTCGGCCAGCAGTCGCACGTTGTCGCGCCCGAGGTCGTCGAGCACGGCCACGGCGTCCGCGGCGGTCTTGAGCGGATAGCGGTCCGCGCCGGAGAGCGGCTCGAGGACCAGCTGCGCGCCGATCCGCGCGGCGGCGTCGGCGGCCTTGTCCAGGTGCGCGCGGGCCAGGTCGTCCTGCTTGACCGGGTCTTCGCCGTCGAGCCGGTTTCCGTAGAGGGCGTTGAAGCTGCGGCAGCCGGTGCGTTCGGCGATCGCGAGGGCGACGACGAGGCTGTCGGCGAACTCGGTTTCGCGGCCGGGCCAGCTCACCAGGCCCCGCTCCCCCGCCGCCATGTCGCCGGCGTAGAAGTTCAGGCCCCGCAGCCGGACGCCGTCGAGACTGGCGACGAACGCGTCCACGTTCTCGCGCGCCGGGACCGCGGTGTCGAACGGCCACCAGAACTCGACGTCGGTGAACCCGGCGTCCCGCGCGGCGGCGGCCCGCTCGAGCAGGGGCACCTCCTTGAACAGGATCGACAGGTTGGCGACGTACGGCAGGGAGTGACCCTCTTCAGGCATCGCGACCTCGAATTTCACTATCCGGAATTTTTCTTTCGCATATCGAGAATAGCTGCTGACCTGCGGCGGGGTCAACGTCCGGGGACGACGAAGGCGCCGCGACTCGTCGAGTCACGGCGCCTCCCGTCCGGCGTCCGGCTACCGGTTCTGGACGTGCTGCCAGCCGAAGCGGCCCTTGATGCAGAGGTTCCCGTGGGTCACCGGGCTCTCGTGCGGGGACGTCACCTTCACGATCTCGTTGTCCTGGACGTGCAGCGTCAGGCTGCACCCGACGCCGCAGAACGTGCACACGGTCGTGGTCTGCGTCTGCCGCTCCTCGGCCCAGGTGCCGTCTTCGCGCTTGTCGTACTCGCGTTTGAAGCTCAGCGCGCCGGTCGGGCAGACCTCGACGCAGTTGCCGCAGTACACGCAGGCGCTGTCCGGCAACGGGTTCGAGAACTCCGTCGAGATCCGGGCCTCGAAGCCGCGGCCGGCGACGGTGATCGCGAACGAGTTCTGCCACTGCTCGCCGCACGCGTCGACGCACTTGTAGCAGAGGATGCATTTCCCGTAGTCCCGCACGTACAGCTCGTTGTCCACCAGGGCCGGTTGCGCCACGGTGGCCGCGTCCGGCCCGAACCGGCCGGGATCGGCACCGGCCTCCGCCAGCCACTCCGCGACGCCCGGCGTCGTCGAAAGGTCCGTCGCCGACGCCAAGAGCTCGAGGACCACTTTGCGGCTCGTGCGCGTCCGCTCCGAATCGGTGTGCACCACCATGCCCGGCTCGGCCTTGCGGGAGCACGACGGCACCAGCGTCCGGGATCCTTCGACCTCGACCATGCAGACGCGGCAGGCGTTCGCCGGTTCGAGGGTGTCGCCGTGGCAGAGCGTGGGGATGTTCTTGCCCACCGCCCTGCACGCGTCGAGGAGCGTCGCCCCTTCGGGCACGCGGACAGCCTCACCGTCCACGGTGAACTCGACCAGCCGGCGCGGGACGCCGATGTCCACAATGGTCACGGGAGGGCTCCCAACCGGTCGATGGCGGATTCGATGGCGTTCCAGGCGGTCTGGCCGAGCCCGCAGATGGACGAGTCACGCATGACCCCGCCCACTTCCCGGAGCAGCGGCCGTTCCGCCGAGCCGGCCGCGAGGGCACGCCGGATCGCCTCTTCCTGCCGGACCGTCCCGATCCGGCAGGGGACGCACTGGCCGCACGACTCGTCGCGGAAGAACTCCGCGATCCGCAGCAGGAACCCGCCGAGGTCGGCGAGGTCGTCCAGGACCAGGACGACCCCCGAGCCGAGCGTCGTCTTCGCTGCCCGCGCGTCTTCGAACGTCAGCGGCAGGTCCAGCTCGTCCGGCCGGACGAACCCGCCCGCCGCGCCGCCCAGCAGCACCGCGCGCAGAGATCGGCCCTCCGGTACTCCCCCGGCCATGGCGAGCAGCTCCCGCAGCGTCGTCCCGAACGGTACTTCGTACACACCGGGTCGCTCGACGTTGCCGGACAGGCAGAACAGCTTCGGGCCGGCGGAGGTTTCGGTGCCGATCGCCCGGTACGCGGCCGCGCCCTCGGTGAGGATCAGCGGCACGTTGGCGAGGGTCTCGACGTTGTTGACGACCGTCGGCTTGCCGAACAGCCCCTGTTCGACCGGGAACGGCGGTTTCGTCCGGGGCTCGCCGCGGAAGCCTTCGATCGAGTTGAAGATCGCGGTCTCTTCGCCGCAGATGTACGCACCCGCGCCGCGCCGGATCTCGATGTCGAACGAGAACCCGTCGCGGCCCATGACGTCCACGCCGAGGAACCCGCGTTCGCGGCAGGCCTCCAGTGCGTTCTGCAGCAGCCGCAGCGCCCGCGGGTATTCGCCGCGCAGGTAGACGTACCCCTGGCGGGCGCCGATGGCGAACGCCGCGATCGTCATCGCCTCGACCAGGGCGAACGGGTCGCCTTCGAGCAGCACGCGGTCCTTGAACGTGCCGGGTTCGCTCTCGTCGGCGTTGCACACGAGGTAGTGCGGCGCGGCGGGCTGCGCGGCCGTGGCCGCCCACTTGCGCCCGGTCGGGAACGCGGCGCCACCCCGGCCGAGCAGGCCGGCGTCGGTGACTTCGCGGATCACCGCGGCCTGGCCCATCCGGAAGGCGTTGCGCAGCGCCGCGTAGCCGCCGGCCGCGCGGTAGGCGTCCAAACTGGACGGATCGATCACGCCGACCCGGCGCAGCAGCCGCAGTCCTTCCTTCTGGTGGATCACCGGCGGCGTGCCTTCTCCCCCGGGCGTCCGCCCGGCGGCGAGCACGGCCGACGCGCCGGTCGCCGGGGCGAGCAGTTCGGTGGTGGCCGGGTCGCCGGCCTGGAACGTCAGCGCCGCGGGGGCCCGTTCGCAGACGCCGAGGCACGGGCTGCGCAGCCACGTGACCCCGCCGCGCCCCTTCCCCGCGGCGCCGACGTGCTCGGTGAGGACATCGCATACGGTATCCGCGCCCCGGATCCGGCAGGCCAGGTCGGTGCACACGTGCACGACCCGGTCCGGACGCTCCTCCAGGGCGAACAGCGAGTAGAAGCTCGCCACGCCGTACGCGTCGGCGGGCGGCACGTGCAGCGTCTCGCAGATGAGGTTCAGCGCGCCCCGGCTGATCCAGCCGACCCGGTCGTTGACCGCGTGCAGCGCGGGCAGCAGCCGGTCGCGGCCGCCGCCGGCGAACCCGGCAACCGCCTCCCGTTCTTCGCGCGACGCGACGGCGTCCAGCAGTTTGAGGTCCACTTCAGACCTCCACCGGCAGCTTCTCGACGCGGATGGCCGCGGCCTTGTACTCGGCCGTCCCGGCGATCGGGCAGGTGGCCTCGATCGTGAGGACGTTGACGTCGACCTCGTCCGGGAAGTGGAAGGTCATGAACGCCAGCCCCGGCTTCAGCCCCTGGTCCAGCCGGACCGGGGCAACGATTTCGCCACGCCGCGAAGAGATCCGGACCAGTTCGTCGGGCTCGACGCCGAGCGACCGCGCGTCCTCCGGGCAGAGGTCGAGGGTCTCGCCGTGGCGCAGCGGCGAGGGGAACCCGCCGGACTGGACACCCGTGTTGTAGGAGTCCAGCCGCCGTCCGGTGGTGAGCCGGATCGGGAACTCCTCGGTGAGCAGGTCGACCGGCGGGCTGTGCTCGATGACCGTGAACGGCGCCGGGCGGCCGCGCCCGGCCGGGTCTTCGGCCCACAGCCGCGCGTGCAGGAACGTCGGTTCGAGGGTGTCTTCGGAGTAGCACGGCCATTGTATGCCGCCGAGTTCTTCGAGCCGGGCGTACGACATCCCGGCGTGCATCGGCGACAGCGCGCGGAGTTCGTCCCAGACCTCTTCGCCGCCGGTGTGGTGCCAGTCGTGGCCGAGCCGCCGGGCCAGCTCGGAGAGCAGCTCGATGTCGTCACGGGCCCCCTCGGGCGGATCGAGGGCCCTGCGGACGCGCTGGACGCGGCGTTCGGAGTTCGTGAAGGTGCCGTCGCTCTCGCACCAGGCCGCCGTCGCCGGCAGCACGACGTCGGCCAGCTGCGCGGTCTTGGTGAGGAAGATGTCCTGCACGATCAGATGGTCCACAGTGGACAACCGCTTGATCGTGTGTTCGCAGTCCGCTTCGGACTGGACCGGGTTCTCGCCGATGACGTACACGCAGGTGAGGTCGCCGCGTTCCATCGCGTCGAGCATCTGGGTCAGGGTGAGGCCCCGGTGCGGCGGGATCGCCGAGCCCCAGGCCGCGTCGAACTTCGCGCGGACGCCGGGGTCGAGGACGTCCTGGAACCCTGGGAGCCGGTCCGGGATGGCGCCCATGTCGCCGCCGCCCTGGACGTTGTTCTGCCCGCGCAGCGGGTTCAGCCCGGCGCCGTAGCGGCCGACCTGCCCGGCCAGCAGCGCGAGGTTGATCAGCGCCAGGACGTTGTCGGTGCCGTTGTGGTGCTCGGTGATGCCGAGCGTCCAGGACAGCTGGGCGCGGTCGGCGCGGGCGTACGCGTGGGCGAGTTCGCGGATCAGGTCGGCGGGTACACCGGTCGTCTTCTCGGCGGCCTCCGGGGTCCACGGCTCGACCGACGCGGCGAACTCGGCGAACCCCTCGGTGGCGCGCTCGACGAACGTGGTGTTCACCAGTCCCGAGTGGATGATCTCCCGCGCGATGGCGTGCGCCAGCGGGATGTCGGTGCCCACCTCCGGCTGCAGCTGCCGGTGCGCCCAGCTCGCGGTGCTGGTCCGCCGCGGGTCGACGACGAAGAGCTTCGCTCCCTTGTGGACGGCCTTGAGGACGTGCTGGAAGAAGATCGGGTGCGCTTCCCGCGGGTTGCCGCCCCAGATCACGATGACGTCGGCGTCCTCGATCTCCTGGTAGGACGACGTCCCGCCGCCGCTGCCGAACACCCGGGCCAGCCCGGCGACACTGGGCGCGTGGCAGGTGCGGTTGCACGAGTCGACGTTGTTCGTGCCGATCACCGCGCGGGTGAACTTCTGCGCGACGAAGTTCATCTCGTTGGTCGCGCGGGCGCACGAGAACATCCCGAACGCCTCGGGGCCCTGGGCGTCGAGGGTCCGGCGGATCCCGGCGGCGGCCCGGTCGAGGGCCTCCGCCCAGCTCGCCGGCCGCAGCACGCCGGAATCGCGCACCAGGGGCTGGGTCAGCCGCACGTACGGCTCGGTCTTCCTGCGCTTCAAGGGAACCTCCGGTCAGTGCGACCCGACGGGGACTTTGCTGGTGTGGTCGAGCAGCGAAACGGCGGCGTGGACGTACCGCAGGGCCGGCGCGGGCACGCCGGTCAGCTCGGCCAGCTCGACGACCGCGCCGACGATCGCGTCGATCTCGAGGGGCTTGCCGGCTTCGAGGTCCTGCAGCATCGACGTCTTGTGGTGGCCGACGCGCCAGGCGCCGTCGATGCGCTTCTCGACCGAGACGTCCGGATCGCTGCCCGCGGCCCGGGCGATCGCCAGGGTTTCGGTCATCATCGTGGCGACGAGCTCGCGGGTGTCCTCGTGTTCGCACATCTGGGCCATGGTCGCCCGGGTCAGCGCCGAGAGCGGGTTGAAGGCGACGTTGCCCATCAGCTTGATCCAGATGTCGTTGCGCAGGTCCGGTTCGACCGGCGCCTTGAGGCCACCGGCGATCAGCGCCGCGCTGAACACCTTGGCCCGCGCCGAGATTTCGCCGTCCGGCTCGCCGAGGGAGAACCGGGTGCCCTCCAGGTGCCGGACGACGCCCGGCGCCTCGATCACCGTCGAGCAGTAGACGACGCAGCCGATCGCCCGCCGGAGCTCGAGCACCGCGGTCACCGAGCCGCCGGGGTCGACGGTCTCCACCCGGCGCCCTTCGAGGGGATGTCCCGCCAGGCCGTGGAAGTACCACCACGGGATGCCGTTCTGGGCGGCCACGACCGCCGTCCCGGGGCCGAGCAGCGGGGCGAGGAGCGGGCCACTGCTCGCGTAGGAGTTGGCCTTCAGGCCCAGGAAGACGTAGTCGACCTCGCCCACCTCGGCGGGGTCGTCCGTGACGTGGGGGCGGGCGGTGAAGTCACCGCGCGGGCTGAGTACGCGGACGCCGTGGTCGCGCATCGCGGCAAGGTGGGCCCGGCGGGCGATCAGGTGCACCTCGGTCCCGCCGCGGTGCAGCGCGGCCCCGACGTAGGCGCCGATCGCCCCGGCCCCGAGAACAGCCACCTTCATGATGTGCCTCTCTGGTCCAGATGATTGCATACAGTATCCTGAATCCGGTCAACGAGCTAGGTCCGGTCGCGGCCGAACCGGTCAAGCCACCCTCGCGGCGCAGCGAACTCCGGCAAACCGGACACTTTGCGTCAGGGCGTTGATCCACATCGGGTGAACCTGCCCGGCACGGGTGAGAATCCGGGATTTTGCATACCAAAACCTGTATCCTGGACAACGATCACCGCTTCCACTCCCCTTCCGAGGTGTCCCGTGAGCCAGCCCTCTTCCCCCCTCCCCGGCCGCGGCCCGAGCGGCCGCCGCACGGCCAAGGGCTCGCTCAGCTCGACCGCCGCCAAGCGCGTCGAACGGCCGGCCCCGCTGCGCCAGGTCGTCTACGAGGCCCTCGCCGAGCTGATCATCAACCGCACCCTCGAACCCGGGCAGCACCTGGTCGAAGCCGACCTGGCGGAATACCTGGGCGTGAGCCGGCAGCCCGTCCGCGAAGCCCTGCAACGGCTGCAGAGCGAAGGGTGGGTCGACCTCCGCCCCGCCCAGGGCGCCTTCGTGCACCTGCCCACCGACGAGGAGGCCGACCAGCTGCTGAGCGTCCGCAGCGTGCTGGAGACGCACTCGGCGAAGCTCGCCGCCGGCAACGCGACACCGGCGGACGTCTTCCACCTGCACACCCTGCAGCACGCCGGGCTCAAGGCGCTCGCCAAGGAGGACACCGAAGGGCTGGTCGCGGCCAACGCCGCCCTCCACGCGTTCATCACCGAGCTGTCCGGGAACGCGGTGCTCGCGGAACTGATCGGCCTGGTCGACCGCCGGGTCCGCTGGTACTACACGCCGATCGCCCGGCCCCGCGGGCGTGACGCGTGGAACGAGCACGAAGAGCTGATCCAGGCCATCGCCGCCCAGGACGCCGGCGCCGCCGAGAAGATCATGGCCAAGCACACCGAACGGACCCGCCAGGCCTACCACGAACGTCCGGACGCTCCCCGGTCCTGATGACCGCAGGACCGGGGAGCGGGTACCCGGGCTAACCGCCGGCAGCGGCGGAAGGCCGCGTCACCAGCTCGGTTTCGGCGAGCTGGTGACGCGGCCGGCCCGGCTGGCGCAGGAACAGCGTCAGCACGGCCGAGAGCACCGCGATGCACCCGGCCAGGACGTAGGCACCGGTGTACCCCCACGCGCTGATCACCCCCGCGGCGAGCCCGCCGCCGCCGACGCCGCCGACCAGTTTCGCGCTGTAGACCAGGCCGTAGTTCGACGCGTTGTTGTTCTCGCCGAAGTAGTCCGGCACGAGCGCCGCGAACAGCGGGTAGAACGCACCGCCGCCGAACCCGGTCAGGAACGCGAACACCATGAACAGCACCAGGTTGTGCGTGTTCCCGGCGTACAGCACGCCGAACTGCGCGCCGCCGGCGATCAGGAGCACGATCGTCAGCGTCTGGCGCCGCCCGAGCTTGTCCGACGCCCAGCCGACGACCGCGCGGCCGGTGCCGTTCACGATGGCCAGCACGCCGGCCGAGGAAGCCGCGACGAACGCACCGAAGTGGCTCTCCTTGGCGAACGGCACCTGGAAGTTGATGCCGAACAGCGACACGCCGCCGATGATCACCAGGCTCACCCACATCAGCGGGAGCATGCCGGTCCGGATCGCCTCCATCGGCGTGAACTGCCGGACCGCGGGCGGGTTCTTGGCCAGGCTCTTGACGCCCGTCCGGCCCTTCGCCCAGGAGATCGGGTCGACCTCCTTCGGCCACCAGCTCTTCGGCGGGTCCTTGAACAGGAACCCGCACACGCCGACGACGACCAGCATGTAGAGGCCGATGCCGTCCAGCACGCCGGTGACGTTCTCGTGCCCGAGGAACGCGCTGAACAGGTAGATGAACGGCACCGAGCCGTAGGCGAACCCGCCGTTGACGAACCCGGTGCGCGCGCCGCGCTTCTCCGGGTACCACTTGCCGACCATGTTGATGCAGGTGGCGTACACGAGCCCGGCGCCGGTGCCGCCGAGGACCGAGTACCCGACGAACGCCAGCGTGAGGTTCCCGCTGTGCGCGATGGTGAAGTAGCCGATGCCGCTGAACACGGCGCCGAGCAGCATCGCCGTCTTGGCCGAGACGACGTTGCGTTCGCGCAGGCGCCCGGCCGGGAAGGCGACCCCGGCCTGGAACACCGCCCAGATGCTGGCCAGCCAGAACGCGTCCGACAGCGTCCAGCCGTACTTCTCTTCGAGGGTGCCTTCGACGGCGCCCCAGCCGTATTCGAACACGCTGACCGCCATCATGGCGATCCAGGGCAGCCAGACCATCCAGCTGCGCGAGCGCCCCATGATGTCCTGCGGGGACTCGCCGACCCGGTAAAGTCTTCCGTTCTCGTCAACTATCTCCTGATAGGTGGCTGCGGTCATGAGTATTCTCCTTCGTCACCGTTGACTCCGGTTCACAGCAGGCCCGCGGCCCGCGCCCAGCGGTACTTCGCCCCGAGCACCGCCACGGGTTTCTCGGTCGTGTACGGGTACGCGACGATCCCGCGGTCGTACAAGCAGTCGCTCGCCTCCTCGACTTCGACGTCCCCGGACAGTGATGCCACGACGGGCTTGTGGATGCCCTTCGCCCGGTACTCCCCGACCACTTCGGCGACCAGTTCCGCGAACACCATCGGCGGGGTGACGATGGTGTGCCAGTAACCCAGGATCAGGGCGTGGATGCGGTCGTCCTCGAGGCCCAGCGCGATCGTGTTGCGGTAGGTCGAGGGCGGCTCGCCGCCGGTGATGTCGACCGGGTTGCCCGCCGCGCCGAACGGCGGGATGAACGCGCGGAACGCCGTGTCGAGGTCCGGCGGGATCTCCATCAGGCTCAGGCCGTTGTCGACGCAGGCGTCCGAAAGCAGCACGCCGGAGCCGCCGGCGCCGGTGATGATGACGACGTTCTCGCCCTGCGGCGTGGGCAGCAGCGGGATGCCGCGGGCGTACTCGAGCATGTCGTTCAGCCCGGGCGCCCGGATCACGCCGCTCTGGCGCAGGATGTCGTCGTAGACCTTGTCGTCGCCGGCCAGCGCGCCGGTGTGCGAGCTGGCCGCCTTGGCGCCCTGCGACGTCCGCCCGGCCTTCAGGACGACGACCGGCTTGCGCTTCGACACCCGCTTCGCCGTCTCCGCGAACGCCCGGCCGTCCTTGAGGTCTTCCAGGTGCATGGCGACGAGCTGGGTGTTGTCGTCCTGTTCGAAGAAGGTGAGCAGGTCGTCCTCGTCGAGGTCGGCCTTGTTGCCGACGCCGACGATGGAGGAGACACCCATCTTCGCCGACCGGCTGAAGCCGAGGATGGCCATGCCGATCCCGCCGCTCTGCGACGACAGGGCCACGCCGCCCTTGACGTCATACGGTGTACAGAATGTCGCCGACAGGTTCTCCGGCGTGTAGTAGTAGCCGTAGATGTTGGGGCCGAGGATGCGGACGCCGTGCTTGCGGGCGATCGCCACGACCTCGTCCTGGAGTTCGACGTTGCCGGTCTCGCCGAAGCCGGACGGGATGAGGATCGCGCCGGCCACGCCCTTCTTCCCGGCCTCCTCCAGCGCGGCGGGGACGAACTTCGCCGGGATGGCGAACACCGCCACGTCGACGTCCCCGGGCACGTCGGCGATGCTCGGGTAGGCCTTGCGGTCCAGTATCTCCGCGGCCTTGGGGTTGATCGGGTGGATCTCCCCCGCGTAGCCGCCGTCGACCAGGTTCTTCAGCACCGAGTGGCCGATCTTCCCGGCTTCGGCCGACGCGCCGATCACCGCGACCGCCGCCGGTTTCATGATCCGGTTCATCGAGGCGAGGATCTCGTCCCGGGTGAACCGGTGCGGTTCCTTCGCCGCGTCCGGGTCGACCAGGATCCGGACGTCGACCGCGGTGGCCCCGTGTGGCGTGGCCAGCACCGGGTTGAGGTCCACTTCGGACAGCTGCGGGAAGTCCGTGACCAGCTCGCCGAGGCCGGTGATCACGGCCGCGAGCGCGTCCCGGTCGACCGGGGCCGCTCCACGGACGCCCCGCAGGATTTCCGCCGCTTGGATACCGTCGACCATCGACAGGGCCTCTTCGGCCGACGTGGGCGCGAGCCGGAACGTGACGTCCTTGAGCACCTCGACCAGCACGCCGCCGAGACCGAAGGCGACGATCTTGCCGAACGTCGGGTCGGTGACCGACCCGATGATCACCTCCTGGCCTTCGGTGAGCATCCGCTGCACCTGGACACCGAGGATCCGCGCGTGGGGGTCGTAGGCCTTCGCGCCGGCGACGATCTGCGCGAAGCCCGCCGTCACCGCGTCGGCGTCGTTCAGGCCGACCAGCACCCCGCCGGCCTCGGTCTTGTGCAGGATGTCCGGCGAGACGATCTTGAGCACCACCGGCAGCCCGATTTCTCCGGCGTGGGCCACGGCCTCCTCGGCCGTCGTCGCCAGCCGTTCGGCCGGCGTCGGGATACCGTATGCCTCGCAGACCGCACGCCCCTCGGGCGCGGTCAGCGACGAGCGGCCCTCGGCGGCCGCCTGTCCGAGGATCTTTTCGACCGCCGCGCGATCCGCCACGTCAGATCACCCCCGCCGCGCGGAACTTGTCGAGCTCCGCCTCGCTGTAGCCGAGTTCGGTCAGCACCTCGTCGTTGTGCTCGCCCAGCAGCGGCGAACGCTCGATCTCCACCGGCGAGTCGGACAGCTTGAGCGGGCAGCCGACGGTCTTGAAGGAACCGCGCCCGGGGTGCGCGACCTCGACGACCGAGCCGAGCTCGGCCAGGGTCTCGTCCTCGATCAGCTCCTTCGTGGACAGGATCGGGCCGCACGGGATGTTGTGGGCGTTGAGCTTCTCCAGCACCTCCCACTTCGTGTGCTTCTCGGTCCACTCCTCGACGAGCGCGAACATCTTGTCCAGTTTGGACAGCCGGACCTCGGGAGTGGCCCACGCCGGGTCGTCGGCCAGCTCGGCCCTGCCGATCAGCCGGGCGAGCGGTGCCCAGCCGGGTGGCTGGACGATCACGTAGATGTAGTCGTTCGGGCCGCCGGGCGCGCACCGCACCGCCCAGCCGGGCTGGCCGCCGCCCGAGGCGTTGCCCGAGCGCGGGACCTCTTCGCCGAACTGGTCGTTCGGGTACTCCCCCAGCGGGCCGTGGGCCAGGCGCTGCTGGTCGCGCAGCTTGACGCGGCACAGGTTGAGCACGGCGTCCTGCATGGCGACCTGGACGCGCTGACCGCGGCCGGTCGACGTCCGCTGGTACAGCGCGGCGAGGATGGCGGCCACCAGGTGGATGCCGGTGCCGGAGTCGCCGATCTGCGCGCCGGTCGCGGTCGGCGGCCCGTCCTCGAAGCCGGTGGTGCTCATCGCGCCGCCCATGGCCTGCGCGATCACCTCGTACGCCTTGAAGTCGGCGTAGCGGCCGGGGCCGAACCCCTTGATGGAGGCGTAGACCAGTCGCGGGTTGAGCGCGGCGAGCTTCTCCCAGGGGTAGCCGAACCGGTCGACCACGCCCGGGCCGAAGTTCTCCACCAGGACGTCCACTCCGGACACGAGCTTCTCGAAGACGCTCTTGCCCTCGTCGCTCTTCATGTTGAGCGTGATGCTGCGCTTGTTGGCGTTCAGCATCGTGAAGTAGAGACTGTCCACACCGGGCAGATCGCGCAGCTGCCCGCGGGTGATGTCGCCGCGGCCGGGGGTTTCGAGCTTGATCACGTCCGCGCCGAGCCAGGCGAGCAGCTGCGTCGACGACGGACCGGACTGCACGTGCGTCATGTCGAGGACGCGGACGCCCTCCAGTGCCTTGCCCATGCCTTGGCCTCCGCTCACTTGTACATGGTCTGGTTCATGGTTCCGGGGGCGTACACGTCGGGATCGACCCAGACGTTGATCAGCGACGGCTTGCCGGACTCCCGGGCCCGCAGCAGCGCCGGCCCGATGCCGGCCGGGTCGCGGACCTCCTCGCCGTACCCGCCGAGCATCCGCGCGAACTCGTCGTAGCGGACGTCGCCGAGGGTGTTGCCGACGCGTTCGCGCGGCAGCCCGTACTTCGCGGCCTGGCCGTAGCGGATCTGGTTCATCGACGAGTTGTTGCCCACGATGCCGACGAACGGCAGGTCGAAGCGCACGAGCGTTTCGAAGTCCCAGCCGGTGAGGCTGAAGGCGCCGTCGCCGAAGAGCGCGACGACCTCCTTGTCCGGGCGGGCGTGCTTGGCGGCCAGCACGAACGGGATCCCGACGCCGAGTGTCCCGAGTGGACCCGGGTCCATCCAGTGGCCGGGCGACTTGGGCTGCACGACCTGGCCGGAGAAGGTGACGATGTCCCCGCCGTCGCCGATGTAGATCGAGTCCTCGGTGAGGAACTCGTTGATCTCGTGGACCAGCCGGTACGGGTGGATCGGGCTCGCGTCGGAGTGCTGCAGCGGCAGCCGCTTCTGCTTCGCCTTCTCCTCCACGGCCTGGAGTTCTTCGAGCCACGTTTTGCGTCCGGTGGCGCCGTTGTCGGTGCGGCCGGAGGCGGCTTCGGCGACCGCGGCGAGGACCTGGCCGGCGTCGCCGACGATGCCGAGGTCGACGTCGCGGTTCTTGCCGACCGTGCGGTAGTCGAGGTCGACCTGGACGACGGTGGCCTCGGTCGACAGCCGCTTGCCGTAGCCCATCCGGAAGTCGAACGGCGTGCCGACGATGACGATGACGTCGGCGTTGTCGAAGGCGTACCGGCGGGAGAGCTGGAAGTGGTGCGGGTCGCCCGGCGGCAGCGTGCCGCGGCCGGCGCCGTTCATGTACGCGGGGATGTTCAGCGTTTTCACGAGTTCGATCGCCGGGCCGGTCGCCCGGGTGGTCCAGACCTGGCTGCCGAGCAGGATGGCGGGCTTCTTCGCGTGCACCAGCAGGTCGGCGAGCTTCTCGACGTCCGCCGGGTCGCCGGCGTTCTTCGTGGACGCGCGGTAGCGGCCGGCTTCCGGAATGCGGGCGTCCCGCAGCGGCACGCGCGCGTCGAGGACGTCACGCGGGATCTCCAGGAAGGACGGTCCGGGCGCGCCGGCGTACGCCTCGCGGAACGCCATGCTCACGAGGTCGGCGACGCGGGCGGTGTGCGGCACGGTGGCGGCGAACTTGGTGATCGGCGTCATCATGTCCACGTGCGGGAGATCCTGCAGGGAGCCCATCTTGTGCTGGGTCAGCGCGCCCTGGCCGCCGATGAGCAGCATCGGGCTCTCGGCGCGCAGGGCGTTCGCGACCCCGGTGACGGCGTCGGTGGTGCCCGGCCCGGCGGTGACCACCGCGCAGCCGGGTTTGCCGGTGATGCGCGCGTGGCCGTCGGCCGCGTGCGCGGCGACCTGTTCGTGCCGGACGTCGATGACCTCGATGCCCTCGTCGACGCAGCCGTCGTAGATGTCGATGATGTGGCCGCCGCACAGGGTGAAGATCGTGTCGACCCCTTCGGCCTTCAGCGCCTTGGCCACCAGGTGGCCGCCGGATATTTCGGCGGGTGCGGCGCCGTTCGCCGCCGCGGCACTCTCCCCCGCGGTGGTGCCGGTCGTGGTCAGCGCCATGGCTCAACTCCTCTGGTCCGCCACCGGATCTCTCTTGTCCGGCGGTGCGTGTCGCCTCTTGTTCCATCGGCTGAGTTCCGAGGTCAGCGGCCCCTTCGCGGCAGACTGTAGATTGCATACCGTATGGGGTAGGCATATAGTCACCCTTCGAGCCGACTGTGTCCAGGGCCATCCGCAGGGTTTTTCCGGTCTCGAACCCGGCTCCCGCGGGCCACCACCCCACGCCCTTCGCCCTGCCCCGCCGCGGAAAGGACGCTCCCCCATGGACCTGTTCGAACACGAAGCCCGCGACCTCTTCGAACACCACGGCGTACCGGTCCCCCGCGGCCGGGTGGCCGCCGATCCGGCCGCGGCCCGGTCCGTCGCGGCCGGACTCGGCGGCGCGGTGGTGGTCAAGGCCCAGGTGAAGACCGGTGGCCGCGGCAAGGCGGGCGGTGTCCGCGTGGTGCAGACAGCCGACGACGCCGAGCAGGCCGCCGAGGACATCCTCGGCATGGACATCAAGGGCCACACCGTGCACCGCGTCCTGGTGACCGAGGCGAGCGAAATCGCCGACGAGTACTACGTCTCGTTCCTGCTCGACCGGGCGGGGCGGACGTTCCTCGCCATGGCCTCGGCGGAAGGCGGGATGGACGTCGAAGAGGTCGCGGCTTCCCGCCCGGACGCCCTGGTCCGGGTGCCGGTGAACCCCCTGGCGGGCGTCGACGCCACGGCCGTCGCGGCCGCGTTCCCCGCGCACGTCCGGGCGGAAGTGGCGGCGGTCGTCGAAAAGCTGTGGGAGGTGTTCGTCGCCGAAGACTGCACGCTGGTCGAGGTCAATCCCCTCGCGAGCACGACGGCCGGGATCGTCGCCCTGGACGCCAAGATCACCCTGGACGACAACGCGGCCTTCCGCCGTTCCTCCTCCCACGACGATTCCGCCAACGGCGACCCGCTGGAGCGGTCCGCCCGCGCGAGCGGCCTCAACTACGTCAAGCTGGACGGCGACATCGGCGTGATCGGCAACGGCGCCGGCCTGGTGATGTCCACACTGGACGTGGTGGCGGCCGCCCCGGCCGAGGCGGGTGCCCGCGGGCCGGCGAACTTCCTCGACATCGGCGGCGGGGCGTCGGCGCAGGTGATGGTCGACGGGCTGACG
Organism: Amycolatopsis sp. NPDC004625; assembly: GCF_040609695.1. Lineage (NCBI taxonomy): Bacteria > Bacillati > Actinomycetota > Actinomycetes > Pseudonocardiales > Pseudonocardiaceae > Amycolatopsis > Amycolatopsis sp. NPDC004625. The sequence continues at coordinate 78,280 of NZ_JBEXKX010000028.1, read as the reverse complement.
GTGATCCTCGGCGATCCGCAGGTGCACAGCGTGTTCGTCAACGTCTTCGGCGGCATCACCGCGTGCGACGCCGTCGCGACCGGGATCGTCCGGTCGCTGGAGATCCTGGGTACGCGGGCGGCCAAGCCGCTGGTGGTCCGGCTCGACGGCAACAACGTCACCGAGGGCAGGCGGATCCTCGCCGAAGCCGCGCACCCGCTGGTCACCGTGGTGGCCACCATGGACGATGCCGCCCGCGAGGCGGCGAAGCTCGCGATCGCGGAGGTCTGAACCATGGCCGTCTTCCTGGACGAGAGCAGCCGGATCGTCGTCTCCGGCATCACCGGCTCCGAGGGCGCGAAGCACACGCGGCGGATGCTGGCCGCCGGGACGAACGTCGTCGGCGGGGTGAACCCGCGCAAGGCCGGGCAGCCGGTGCGGATCGGCCCGGTGTCCTTGCCGGTGTTCGCGAGTGTCGCGGAGTCGATGGCGTCGACCGGCGCCGACGTCTGCGTGCTGTTCGTGCCGCCGCCGTTCGTGGCGGACGCGGTGATCGAGGCGGTGGACGCCGGGATCGGGCTCGCGGTGGTGATCACCGAAGGCGTCCCGGTGCACGACACCGCGCGGTTGTGGGCCCACGCCGTCGCGGCGGGCGGGCGCACGCGGATCATCGGCCCGAACTGCCCGGGCATCATCTCCCCCGGCCGGTCGAACGCCGGCATCATCCCGGCGGACATCACCGGCCCGGGCCGGATCGGCCTGGTGTCGAAGTCGGGCACGCTGACCTACCAGCTCATGCACGAGCTGCGGGACATCGGCTTCTCGACGTGCATCGGCATCGGCGGCGACCCGATCATCGGCACGACGCACATCGACGCGGTGGAGGCGTTCGAAAAGGACCCGGAGACCGACCTGATCGTGCTGATCGGCGAAATCGGCGGCGACGCCGAGGAGCGGGCGGCGGAGTTCGTGCGCGCCAACGTGTCGAAGCCCGTCGTCGGGTACGTCGCGGGCTTCACGGCTCCGGAAGGCAAGACGATGGGCCACGCGGGCGCGATCGTGTCGGGCTCGGCGGGCACGGCGGCGGCGAAGAAGGCGGCGTTGGAGGCGGCGGGCATCCGGGTCGGCCGCACGCCGAGCGAGACGGCGGCGCTGGTCCGCGGAGTGCTCGGCTGATGGAGCTCCGCCAGCTGGCGGTGGTGGTGGCGGTCGCCGAGGAGGGCGGTTTCACGGCGGCCGCCCAGCGCCTGCGGACGGTGCAGTCGACGGTATCCACCGTGGTCCGCGCCCTGGAGCGCGACCTGGGCACGCCGTTGTTCCACCGGACGACCCACCGGGTGGTCCTGACACCCGCGGGCGAGGCGTTCGTCCCCGCGGCACGAGCGGCCCTGCAGGCGGCCGAACAGGCCCGCGCGGCGGTCTCCCCGGTGAGCGGGCGGGTCCGGGTGGGAGTGGGTCCGGGGCTGCTCGCGGACCTGCCCCGGGTGCTGACGGGACTGCGGCAGGCCCATCCGGGGGTGGCGGTGGAGGTGCGGTGCGGGCCGTGGAAGTCCGATGTGGACATCATGCTGACACTGGCGGGTGAGACCGAAAAGACCCTGCCCGCTCCTGGTGCGGGTGTCACCCTCCTCACGGCGGAGGAACTCGTCCTCGTCACCGCGCACGGCGGCGGTCAGTCCCCTCCCGAGCCGTCCTCGCTGTCTCTTGTGGACTTCCCACCCGGCTGGGCCGTCCGCCGGGCCGTCGACCGCGCTTTCCCCGGCCGCCGCACCACTCTCGAAGTCGACGATCTCACCGTCGCCGCCGGACTCGTCGAGGCCGGGTTCGCCGACTGCGTTCTCCCCGCCTCCGCCGCCGCGCGGTTTCCTCGGCTCACCGTCCGGCGGTTCGAACACCCGCCGCCGTGGCAGCTTGCCGCCGTGCGCTGCGGGGACGGCTCGCCCGCCGTTGCCGCGCTGCTCGCTCAGCTCGGCGGAAGGCCCAGCCGGTCCGGTCGCGTGTAGACGTTCATCGTCGTTCCGCGCAGAAAGCCCACCAAGGTCAGGCCCAGCTCCGCCGCCAGGTCCACCGCCAGCGACGACGGGGCGGAAACCGCGGCCAACAAGGGGATTCCGGCCATCGCCGCCTTCTGCACCAGCTCGAACGACGCCCGCCCGCTCACCATCAGCGCCGTCCCGGACAGCGGCAGCTCGCCCTCGCGGGTCGCCCAGCCCACCACCTTGTCCACCGCGTTGTGCCGGCCGACGTCCTCGCGCAGGCACCGCAGCTTGCCGTCGGCGTCGAACAGCCCCGCCGCGTGGAGGCCGCCGGTGCGGTCGAAAACCCGTTGGGCCGCACGGAGTTCGTCCGGCAGGCCGGCCAGCGTCGCCGGGTCCGTGGCGAACGGATCGCCGTCGACCGGCCAGGTGATCGTCGTGCGCACCGCGTCCAGGCTCGCCTTGCCGCACAGCCCGCACGACGACGTCGTGTAGAAGCTGCGCTCCACCGAGGCGTCCGGCGGGGCGACGCCGTCGGCGAGCACGACGTCGAGGACGTTGTACGTGTTGCCGCCGTCCGCGGTGGCGCCCGCGCAGTAGCGGATCGAGCGGAGGTCGGCCGCCGCGCGGACCACGCCTTCGCCGACCAGGAAACCGGCGGCCAGGTCGAAGTCGTCGCCCGGCGTGCGCATCGTGATCGCCAGCGGCTTCCCGGCGACCCGGATCTCGAGGGGTTCTTCGACGGTCAGCGTGTCCGGCCGCGTGGTGTGCCCGCCGTCGTGGACGCGCAGCACCCGCCGCCGGGCCGTCATCCGCCCCACCTCACGCCGCCGGCAGCAGCGACTCGGGACGCCCCGGCTGGGTGAGCCGCCCGGACAGCACCGCCGCGGTCAGGCTCAGCACCCCGGCCGCGGTGAACGCGCCGGCGAACCCGTGCGTGGTCACCACCACCGCCGCCGGTCCGATCCCGACCGCCGCGCCGACCGCCTTGGCGCTGTAGAGGATCCCGAAGTTCTGCGCCGCCGACTCGTCGCCGAAGTACTCCCGCACCAGGCCGACGAGCAGCGTGTAGCAGCAGCCGTTGCCGAGGCCGGCCAACGCAGCCCCCAGCAGCAGGCCGACGGCGTGCCGGTGTTCGCCGGAATAGAACAGCACGAACTGCGCGACGCCGCCCGCGAGCAGCGCGAACCGCAGGATCCGGGGCCGGCCGAGCCGGTCGGCCCACCGTCCGATGAGGACCCGGCCGCTGCCGGTGGCCGCCGCGAGCGACGCCAGCGCGGCCGCGGCGAGCCCGGGCCCGCCGCGCGCGGCGGCGAACGTCGCCAGGTAGGCCAGGTCGAACAGGAGCACGGCGGCCGCGAGGACGACCACGAGGTACAGCGAACGGGTCGTGCGGCACCGGAACAGCTCGGCCGGCCGGTAGTGCCGGACCGCCGGCCGCCGGTTGTGCGCGCGGTCGAGGGCCCACGTCCGGGGCTCGGGCGTCACGGGCCACCAGTGCCGCGGTGGGTACCGCAGCAGGACCGCACAGCCCGCGATGACGATGAGCACGACGACGGCGGTGACGTCCAGCAGTGCGGGACGCGCGGCCGGCAGCGCGGCGGCGAGCACGACGAAGGGCACGCTGCCGGCGGCGAAGGCGCCGCTCACGATGCCGGCCCGGGACCCGCTGCGGTCCGGGAACCAGGCGAGCACCGCGCCGACGCACGTGGCGTAGACCAGCCCGGTGCCGAGCCCGCCGAGCACGGAGTAGCCGAGGAAGACGGCGGCGAGACCGGTGGCGTGGCCGAGCGTCACGAGCCCGGCGGCGCTCAGGACCGCCCCGGCCGCCATCGCCGCCGGCGCCGGGAGCAGGCCGCGGTCGCGGAGCCACGCCGCCGGGAATGCGGCCCCGGCCTGGCAGATCGCCCACACCGCGAGCGTGAGCACGATGCCGCCGGACGTCCAGCCGGGCGTCCGGCTCAGCGACGGCACGACCGCGCCGAAGCCGTACTGCTGTACCCCGGCGGCGAGCATGGCCGCCGCGGCGAGCCAGGTGATCCACGTCCGCGGCCGGCCGAGCAGCTCCCGATCGCTCTCCCCGACGCGGTACTGCCGTCCGTAGACGTCCCGCAGCTCGCGGACCTCCGCCATGGCGACCGCCTCCTCACACTGAAGATTGTATGCAGTATGGAGTAGGCTGAGTGTGCGCCAAAGCCGGACGAATGTCCACCGGGGTTCCGGGCGGGAGAAGGGGGAGGCGGCCCGGTGGCCATCGAGGGAGGAGGCGGCCACCGGACCGGTGCCCCGCCGCGGTACCGGCCGCGCGAGGCACTGACAGTGTGGCGATCGAAGCCGCCCTCCGACAAGCTTTCGCCCGGCGCCGGGCCGGGCTTTGTCCACAACGAACCATCCGGCGCGGGCCGCGGCCACGAAAAGTGACCGCCAGGCGCAAAAAAAGCACTGAACGCCACAGGGGCGTCAAGCGGGGGACATCAACCCGCCTGGACGCCCAGCGGGTTACCGGCTGACGAAGCCACACCCACGGGTGCGGCTTCGTCAGCGCTGGTGGCCGAACATCGGAGCCTCAAGACTTGCGGCGGGACGCTCGCTTGCGCGCGGGCTTGGCGTCGGCCGGCTCGGCCGCCGCGGCCTGCTCCGCCTCGAACCCGGCGATGATCTCGCTGGAGAGGCGGCCGCGCTCGGCGACCTCGTAGCCGTTGGCCTGCGCCCATTCGCGGATCTGCCGGTTGCGTTCGCGGTCGGTGCCCGAGCCGGACGGGCCGGACAGCGACTGCCCGGTCGCCAGGCGCACCTTGCGGCCGCCGATGCGCCGCGCGGCCGCGACGTACCGGGCGAGCTCGTCCCGCAGTGCGGAGGCGTTCTCCTCGGACAGGTCGATCTCGTACGTCACCCCGTCGAGGCTGAAGGGGACGGTCTGCGAAGCCTCGCTCCCGTCGAGGTCGTCCACCATCTGGACCTGCACCCGTTGCGCCATGGTTCGTCGTTCCTCATCTTCTCCAGAACACGGTCGGACAGACCCTAACCTGTCGAATCACGTCCAGCCAGTGCGACACCCTCAAACGTCCACAATGGCCGTTCGGGCGAGCGGGCCGTCCGCGTCCAGAGTGACCGCAACCGAGCCGAAATGCTCGCGAGCTTGTCGAAAAATCAATTTTGTGATATGCTCGAAATCAAATCGGTACCGTGGCGGGATGGAGACCGCCGACGTTAGCCGTAATGCTCCCCGCCCCAGCCGCACCGCCTTCACGGCCGCCGCCGCACGCGCGGCACATTTGCTCGTCGACGCCGAGCCCGCCATCTTCTCCGACCCCCTCGCCGCACCTCTCCTCGGGGACCGCGCCGAGGAACTTCTGGCCTACCACCGGATGCATACCACACATCCGGTGCTGGCCGGTGCCCGCGCCGAAGCGGTGTGCCGAAGCCGGTTCACCGAAGACCGGCTGACGCGTGGCAATTCCGGTATAGACCAGTATGTGATTCTGGGCGCCGGCCTCGATTCGTTCGCGTATCGAACCCCGGCACGACGATTCCGCGTCTTCGAGGTCGACCACCCGGCGACCCAGGCGGCGAAACGGGAACTGCTGGCCGCCGCCGGCGTCGCCGAACCGGCGCCGGTCACCTTCGTCCCGGTCGACTTCGAAGCCGAGCCGCTCCGGGAACGGCTCGTCCAGAGTGGACTGGACCCGTTCCGCCCCGTGTTCGTGAGCTGGCTCGGCGTCACCATGTACCTGACCCGGCCGGCGATTGCCGCCGCATTGACGGATCTCGGCGGATTCGCCCCGGGATCGGAAATCGTCGCCGACCACCTGCTGCCGCCGGAACTGCGGGATGCGGCCGGGAACGCCTACGCCGAAGCCGTCGGGCCGGTGGCCGCCGAACAGGGTGAGCCGTGGCTCACGTTCCTCTCCCCCGCGGCACTGGCCGTGATGGTGCGTGACGCGGGTTTCGAAGTCGTCGAGCAGGCCGGGCAGCGGCAGAGCGTCCCGTCGCGGCTGTGGCAACGCCCGGACGCGCTGCGTCCGGCCGCGCTTTCCGCGCTGACGCACGCACGCATTCCGCGGCGGCCCGGAATACCCGGCCGCTGACCGCATTTTCGGCGGGCCGCGGTTTCCCGGTCAGTCGGGCAGCAGCGGCACTTCGAGGTCGTCCGGGCGGCCGAGCAGGACCGCCCGGGTGACCGCGGCCTTCCCGAACCGGTCGCGCACGGCGTCCAGCGCGGTGTCGAGCTCGGTCGCCCGCTCGCGCTCGAACGGCAGGGTCGGCTGGAACGGGTTTTCGTCGGCCAGGTTGGACAGCGCGGCGCCCAGCAGGGTCAGCCCGCGGTCGGCGATCAGCGGCAGCGCGGCGACGAGCAGCTCCCGCGCCGCGGCGAGCAGCACCCCGGTGCCGGCGGTCGGGTCGGTCAGCGTGTGCGAGCGGGTGGCGCGGGAGAAGTCGGCGAAACGCAGGCGGATCGTCACCGTCCGGCAGACGCGGCGGGCCGCGCGCAGCCGGCGGGCGATCCGGTCGATCAGCGCCACCAGGACGACGTCGAGCTCGGCCGGGGTCCGCCGGCCGCGGCCGAGGGCCCGCTGGGCGCCGATCGAGCGCCGCCGCACCCCGAGCTCGACGCGTCGCGGGTCTTCGTTGTGCGCCAGGTCGTGCAGGTGGGCCCCGGCGACCCGGCCGAGCAGGCCCACGAGGTCCACCTGTTCGGACGCGGCCAGCTGCCCGACGGTGGTGATCCCCCGGAGCCGCAGCTTCTCGGCGGTGATCTTGCCGACGCCCCAGAGCGCGCTGACCGGCAACGGGTGCAGGAACTCCAGCTCCCGGTCGTGCGGGACGACGAGCAGGCCGTCGGGCTTGGCCACCCGGCTGGCGACCTTGGCGAGGAACTTCGTCCGCGCCACCCCGACGGTGATCGGCAGCCCGGTCCGCTCGGCGACGGCGGTGCGCAGCCGTTCGGCGATCCGGCTCGGCCGCCCGGCGATCCTGCCCAGCCCGCCGACGTCGAGGAACGCCTCGTCGACCGAGATGCCTTCCACCCACGGCGTGGTGTCGTGGAAGACGTCGAAGACCGCTCGGCTGGCGGCCATGTACGCCGACATGCGCGGGGGCACGACGACGGCGTGCGGGCACAGCCGGCGGGCCTGGGTGCCGCCCATCGCGGTGCGCACGCCGTAGGCCTTGGCCTCGTAACTCGCGGCCAGGACGACCCCGCCGCCGACGATGACCGGCCGTCCTTTCAGCGCCGGATCGTCCCGCTGCTCGACCGAGGCGTAGAAGGAGTCGAGGTCGGCGTGCAGGATGGGCCCCTCGTCGGTCATAGAACACATGTTCGCATACCGGTGGGCCGAAGTCCGCCGATCCGCCCGCCGCGGGTGACCGGCCGCCGGACGAAAGTGCGCCCTTTTCCGGTTGTCGCCGTTCTGTGCCCCCGCTCACACTCGACGGATCGAACAACCCGACTCTGGGGGCACCATGACCGAGAAGTGCCGATGCGGCGACCACCACGCGTGGGCGACACCGAGCCAGGAGGACCGGCCGGCCGCGGCGCGGCAGCCGCTGCTGGCGGCGACCCTGGCCCGCGAAGACCGCGCGGAGGACGTCGACGGACTCGACCCGACCGACCGCGTCACGTGCCGGACGCACCGCCGCTGGCTGCACGACTGCGTGGCCTCACCGGTGCACACGAACCCGGCGGTCGGGTACCGGTGGTGCCGCAGCTGTGACCACCAGGCGCTGGTGGCGGTCGACGAGCTGGCGGGCGAGGTGACGATCCGCTGCGGGCTGTGCGGGCGGGTTCCGCGCAGCCGGGCGAACCAGGAGCTGGTCGAGCTGTGCCGGCGGAGCCTGGCCTTGGCCCGCTCGGGGCGGTTCCCGGAGAGCGCGGTCGCCTGATTGCGCGGGCGCCGCGCGGCGGCTTGGTTCGGCCTTCCGCGAGGATGCTGCCGCCTGCCGCGCCAGAGTGCCCTCCCCGCCGAGGCAACTCCCGACGTGCGAGATTGCTGCCGCGCCTGAGCCTCGTGCCGCTCCCGGCGTGCGAGAGAGCTGGTGCCGCTCCCGGGGTGCGTGAACGCCTCCCTGCCATGATGCGGGGGTGCCCGAACCCGGAACCACCGCGCTGGTCATCCTGCTGCCCGCCGCCGAGCCGGTGCTGGCCGCGGCCCGGCGGGTCGACCCCGCCCTCGTGCGACCCGGCCTTCCCGCCCACGTGACCGCCTTGTACCCGTTCCTGCCCGACGGCGCGCTGGGCGACGGCGACCTGGCCGCGGTCCGGTCCCTGGCCGCGGATCTCGCCCCGGTGGACGTGCGGCTCACCGACTTCGTGACCGCGCCGGGTTTCGCGGCGATCCCGGCTCCGGACCTTCAGGGGATCACCGACGCCGTCTGTGCCCGCTGGCCGGACGTGCCGCCCTACGGCGGCCGGTTCGGTCCCCGGCCGGCCGCGCACCTGACCGTGGCCATGGGTGGGTCCGGGGAAACCCTCGAGCAGGTCGGGCGGGAAGTTCGCCCGCTGCTTCCGGTGACCGACCGGGCCGGGACCCTGCAGGTGGTCGCGCTGACCGAACGGGGCTGGGAGTCGCGGCTGGCGGCTCCGCTTGGCGGCTGACGTCGCCGCAAGGATCACCTCGCTGCCGTCGTGCCCAGCTTCCGGTAGGCGCGCGCGATCGCCCGCAACCTGGCCACGTCCGCGGCGAACGGCTCGTCCGTTGCGGTGGACGGCTCGGTCTCGTCGGGCTCGTCCGGCAGGTCGCGCACCAGCCGGGCCGCTGCCGCGGGCGGCATGTCCGGGGTGGCGCCCGCGAGGATCAGGCCGTCGTTCGTCTCGCTCATCGCCGTCAGCAGCCGCTCGCGGCGGGACGAGCCGCCCGGGTCGATGCGGGCGATCTCCGGGAACCGGCGCGTCAAGTGGCCGCGCAACGGCCGCAGCAACCGCAGCGTGCGCGCGTCACGCCGGGCCGCAGCCAGCCCCGGGACCGCCGGGATCGTCAGCCCCAGGACGATCAGCAGCACCGACACCGCCGGGAAACCCACGTCCAGCGTGCACGGCACCGTCGAGAACGGCCCCCGGCACAACGCCTTCGCCGGGTGGTCGGCCTGCAGCGCGGAGAGCGTCGCCACGACCTTGCCCGCCAGGTAGGCGACCGCGAACGCCGAGGCCAGCAGCAGCAACGCCAGCCCCGCGCGCAGGGCGCCGCCGCTGGCGCGGATCGTCACCGCCGCGACGATTCCGATGTCGAGCACCGCGAAGCCCAGGTAGACCGTGTAGGTGAAGACGTAGACCACCAGCGTCGGATGCGTTGCGTACAGCTCGTCGAACACGCCGACGCCGCGCGGCAGGTCCGAGGTGCTGAAGAAGGTGACGACCAGGATCGTCAAGGCCACGCCGAGGGCGACCAGGCGGGTCCTGCGGCCGCGGTCGCGGGTGCCGCTGATCTCGGCGACCGTCAGGCCGATGCCGTACGCCGCGACCATCGTCGCCAGGTTCGACAACAGCCGGCCGAGGCTCGGGTAGAGCTCGCTCTCGAACTGCTGCGCACGGTTCGACAGGAAGCAGAACGCCGCGCCGAGCGCGATCAGGGAGACGGCCAGGCCGGCGCCCGCGCCGGTGCGCCGGGCGCGGACCGCCCGCCAGATCCCGGCGAAGAGGGCGAACGCCCCGACTGCGACGAAAAGTATGTCGATCACGGAACGCGACTATCCCAGGAGAGCCGCCAGCCGCCTAGCCTGATCGGCCGCCCGGCCGGACGCGCCCGGCTGAACGGCGGGCGGCTCGCTCGTCGCCGCGCTCATCAGCAGGACCGCGATCAGCTCGGCCTCGTACTCGTCCGTGCCCGTCGTGACGCGGGTCAGCAGGTGCGACAACGCCCGCGGCGCCAGGTCCGGGGCCAGCTCGGCGGCCTCGGATTCGGACATCAGGCAGGTCCCGGTGTGCGCGCACAGCAGGTGCGCCAGCTCGTGGGCGATGATGTGGTCCTGGTGCAGCGCCGACGTGTGCTCGGTGTAGGCGATCAGGTCGTAGTCCGGGCGGGCCTGCCAGGCGCCGGACGGCTGACCGGGCCGGTACGCGACCGGGACGAGGTCGATCTCCCGCCCCCGCCACGCTTCGAGGCCGTCGACCCAGGCGTTCATCGACCACGGCCGCGGCAGCGGGACGGCGGCCAGCACCTCCCGCACGCGCTCACGCGCCCGGTCACGCAGGTCCGGCAGGCCGCGCTCGTCGATGGGTCCTCCCCGGTCACCGGGCGCCAGCCGGGTGCACCGGGGCGCGATCACGGACGACGTCATCGTAGCCGAGACGCCCGTGGTCACTCCGGCTTCCGCCGCCGGCCGGAGCGGCTGCGGGTGTCGTCGTAGCTGCCGAGCTGGTCCAGCAGCGCCGTCACGGTTTCGCGGTCGCGCGGCGAGAGCCGCATGGCGCGCTGGGCGAGGGTGCGCGCCTCGCTGTCCCGCCACGCCACGACGTCCTCGACCTGCTGGTCGACCTGGCCGGCGACCTTTTCGTCGAAGAAGTAGGTCACGGGCACGCCGAAGAACTGGGCGAGGGCCTGGATGTGTGAGCGCTTCGGGTCCTTGCGCGCGCCCACGGCCAGCTGCTGCACGTGGGTCGCCGACATCGTGACGCCGGTCTGCTCGGCGACGCCGTGCGCGATCTCCCGGTACGAGTACGGCTTGCGGTCCGGCGGGTGCACGGTCGCGATCAGGTGCGCCAGCCGTTCGGCGAAACTGCGCTCTTCGCTCACCACACACCACCTGCCGCCGTGAAACGTGACACCGGTCAGCCTAGCTGTCCTGAAAACTTGACACAGCCTGTGCCGGAAAGACTACGATACTCCCGTCCGGTGTTTCGGAAACGTGACACCTGACCCGGGGCGGCGCTGCGGCCGCGGGGTGACTCACGTGGCCGCTGGGGGTGGCCACGCGCCCAACCCTGCCCGCCGCGCCGCCCCTCTCTCGTCCTTCGGTGCCGGACGCGGATTCGCGGTCCAACGGCCGCCGAGTTGCCCCTGCGCTGCGCCTCGGCGATTGATCACCGCGGCGAACCGAGCGCAGCACGGCTCGGCGACACGCTCGTCGAGACCGCCCGCCGGCGCATCGCACCGGCGGGGAACGTGCCGCGCTCGGCCCGCACGATGCCGCGAGCCTCGGAATCCCCTCACCCCGCCAACAGCCGGCGCACCACCCCCGGCGGGGCACCGGCGTGCTCGCGCACCGTGCGGGTCAGATGCGCCTGGTCCGCGAACCCGAGATCGGCCGCCAGCACGGCCAGCTCCCGCTCTCCCGCCTCCAGCCGCTCGAGGGCGCGGCCCACCCGCACCCGGTTGCGGTACCGCGTCACCGAAACGCCCAGCTCGCGCGGGAACGCCCGGCTCAACCGGTACGGCGACACCCCCAGCGACTCCGCCAGCGGAAACAACCCGGCCGCCGCCGGGGTGTCCGCCACGATCGCCTCGCGCGCCCGCTCGACCAGGCCCCGGTCGCCCGGCACCGCCCTGGTCGGCCGGGTCACCGCGCGGCCGACCAGGACCAGCAGCTGCTCCGCCAGCGCGTAGCCCGGGTCGGCGGCCGACGCCACCAGCCGCCGGTGGGCCAGCTCCAGAGCGCCGTCGACGTACACCGGGGACCGCGGCGGCCGGTCGCCCGCCAGGCGCTGCCACACGCCCTCGCCGAAGTCCACGGTCGTGCAGACGTCCTCGCCCGCCGGGTGGGCGAAGGACTCCTCCTCGCCCGCCTCGACGAAGTACGCCGCCGTCGGGTCGGCGTGGGACTCCGTGCCGCGGACGCGCCGGCGGAACCGGCCGCGGCGCACCAGCACCATCCGGTCGACCGGCGACACCTCCGCCGCCGACCAGCCCGGATGGTCGTTCGCGCAGCGGATCACGGTGACCGAAAACCCCGGGCGGGCCGCGAGTTCAACCACGAGCCGGACGCTACGCCGGGGGTACGACAGTTCCCGGCCGCAAGGATCTTCAAGACCGCGCCCCGGGCCGGCGGGCAGGCTGCGACTGCCGACGAAAGGAGCCGCCGTGCCCGCAGAACTCGCCACCCGCCACCCCACCGGCCCCGGCTGGGAGGTGCGGTACCGGAACACCGGACCGGGCGGTGGCGCACTCGGGTCCGGTTTCCAGGGCCACCGGGCCGAGCGCGGCCCCGCCATCCGGCCCGGCCGCGACCCGGTGGTGGCCGCCGACCGCGAGGACCACCCGCTGTGCCCGGTCCCGGCCGGCGCACCGGTGTCATGACCGGTAGACGCCGAACTCGTACAGCGAATAGCCGTAGCCGCTGCCGCGCTGGGTGCCGTACACGCGCACGTACCGCGCGGTCGCCGAGACGGCGATGTCGTCGGCGCCGCCGTCCCCGGACGTGGTCGCGTACACCGCGCGCCAGTTCGCCGCGTCGTCGCTGACCTGGATTTCGTAGGCCTTCCCGAACGCCGCTTCCCACACCAGCTGCACGTGGTCGAACGGCTGGCTGCGGCCCAGATCGACCTGCAGCCACTGCGGATCGGCCCAGGCGCTCGCCCAGCGCGTCGCCGTGTTCCCGTCCGTCGCGGCCTGCGGCGGGTAGGGCGCGCCGGGCCCGTCGGCCTGGTACGTCGACGCCGTGGTCGCGGCGCCGCGGGCCAGGTTCGTGCCCGGGACCGGCGGCGCGACCACGCGCAGGGAGCGGGTTTCGATGCCGACGTTGCCGTGGCCGTCGCGGGCGTAGAGGTAGAGCTTCCAGACGCCGAGCTGCTGCGGCGCGGTGACGGTGAACGTCCCGGTGCCGGTGAACTGCGCCAGGATCAACCCGGCCGCATTGTTGATGTACTTGCTGTTGTAGCCCATGGTGTAGGTGATCGGGTCACCGTCCGGATCGGACACCGCCGCCGTCACGGTGAAGGGGGCGCCCGCCGGGACGTCGGTGCTGCGGCTGAGGTTCATCGACGAGATCACCGGCGGCGTGTTGCCCCCGGTCTGTCCACTGTAGAGCTTGCGGACGGCGTACCAGGAGAGCCGTTTCTCGTTGCCGGTGGTGATGTTGAACCAGACGCCGCCGAAGTCGCCTTCGGTGCCGTAGTGGAAGAGGGTCGCGCCGAGGGCCACGCCCGGGTGGGCCAGCACGCAGTTCCACGCGTTCACGTACCCGTCGCGCTTCTGCTGGTCCGTCGGTTCGGCGGGGACGCCGTTCGCGTCGGCCGGCACCTCCCACTCGCCGGCCGGCCCGGTCTCGGTGATGATGTAGGGCTTCGTGTAGCCGCCCGCGAGCCAGTCCTGCTTCACCTGGCAGACGTGGGCGTAGGAGTTCACGGCGTAGAGGTCGAGGCTCGGCGCGTACGCCTTGTAGTACGGCCACGCGCCGGTCCACGCGTCGGTCGAGGTGACCGGGTGGTTCGCGTCGATCGCGTGGATCGCCTGCGCCGCCTGGTCGACGAACCGCGTGTAGGCGATCCGGTTCTGCTCCAGCCGGGTGCCGGAGTAGCAGTTCTGCATGCCGAGGATCGACTCGTTGCCGACGTTCCACATCAGCACGCCCGGGTGGTTCTTGTAGGCAGTGACCCACTTCTGGATCTCGGCGAGCATCGTGGCCTGGTAGTTCGTATCGGTCGTGTAGTCGACGCAGCCGCCGCTGCCGGGACCGCCGCCGGGTTGCAGCCAGAAACCGTTGACCACCTTGATGCCGTTGGCGGCGGCCGCGTCGAGCAACGGCCGGGCCGTGCCGTCGGTGCCCCACGTCCGGACCGTGTTGACGCCGATCGCGTGCAGCTCGGGCATCCGCGCGGCCGCCTCGCCGACCGGCGGTCCCCAGGTCAGGCCCTTGACGGTCCACGGGATACCGTCGACGGTCAACTGCCAGTTCCCCTGGCTGCCGGTGACCCGGGTGACGCCGGGGCCGTCCTGGACCGCCGGGGTGCCGCTGACCTGGAACTCCCACAGCGAATAGCCGTAGCCACCGGCGCGGTGCGTGCCGTAAAGCCGGACGTACCGGCCGTGCCCGGTGACGGCGAGATCCTGCCGACCGCCGACCGCCGACGTCGTACTGTATACAGTCTGCCAAGTGCCGCCGTCGGCGGAAACCTGGATTTCGTAGGCCGTCGCGTAGGCGGCCTCCCAGTTCAGGGTGACCTGCGTGATGTCGGCGGGCGCGCCGAGGTCGACCTGCAGCCACTGCGGGTCGCTCCAGGCGCTCGCCCAGCGCGTGCCGGGATCACCGTCGACGGCCGCCGACGCCGGAGTGCCCGCCCCTTCGGTGCTCGACGCGGTCGCCGGTCTGCCCTGGGACAGCACCGAGGCGGCGTGCGCCGGGGACGGGCCGGCGAGCAACCCCAGCACCAGCAAGACCACCAGCGCCGGAACGGCACGGACGAGCGACGGTCGGTCCACGATGACTCCCGTACGGCAGGGGACGGAGAAGGGCTGGAGAGCGCTCTCCCGAGGTCTCGATGGAACGGCACCACGGCCCGCGTTGTCAAGATTGGCCCGCGAACTCGACAATGACTGTCCGCCGGGAGAATCGGGTGGTCCTTGACAGGGTCGCGAGGAGCTGCGCATGCTGTGGGAGAGCGCTCTCCCATCCTTGGCACCCTCACCGTGGAGGACCCTTGGCAACGAAAGCCGCGCTCCTCGCCTGCACCGCCGCCACCGTGCTGGCAGGCGCCTTCCTGACCGCGGCCACCTGGTCGCCCGCCGGGGCCGACGACCTGGTGACCCACCACGAGTTCCAGGTCAACTGCTCCCCCAGTCACCACCAGCCGGACGACCCGATCGTCTTCCCCGGGCTGCCCGGCGCGTCCCACGACCACACGTTCCTCGGCAACCGGACGACGAACGCGGCCACCACCCTGCAGTCGCTGCAGAACGCGGGCGTCGGGAACACGACCTGCCTGGCCCCGGACGACCTGTCCGCGTACTGGTTCCCCACCGTGCTGAACGGGAACCAGGTGGTGCTGCCGAACTTCGCGCAGGTCGTCTACTACAAGTCCGGCATCCTCGACTACACCAAGGTGGTGCCGTTCCCGCCCGGCCTGCGGTACGTGGCCGGGAGTGTCACCGCGACGCAGGACGAGTTCCAGCACGCACCCGGCGCGATCGAAGGCTGGGAGTGCGGGGACAGCTTCCACAACTGGGACATCCCGGTGACCTGCGTCGCCGGCAGCCAGCTCAACATCCGGTACCAGGCGCCGAGCTGCTGGGACGGCGTCCACCTGGATTCGGCCGACCACAAGAGCCACCTGGCCTATCCGGACCGGGCGACGCTGACCTGCCCGGCCGACCACCCGGTGGCGGTGCCGATGCTGGAGTTCAAGATGGCGTTCCCGGTCAGCGGCGACATGTCCGGCGTGCACCTGGCCAGCGGGCGCGGGTATTCGTGGCACTACGACTTCTTCAACGCGTGGGACCCGGAAACCCTGGCGGCGCTGGTGAAGCACTGCATCAACGGCGGCCTGCAGTGCGACCCGCGCGGGTTCGACCTGTACAAGCCCGACCGCGGCACCGTGCTCGGGCCGAACTACCGGCTGCCCGGCCGTCCGTGAGACGGCCGCTCCTGGGGGCGGCGGTGGTGGCGCTGATCATGGGCGGTTGCGCCACCACCGGCCCCGCCGCCCCCGCCGGCCCGTCCCCCTTCAACCCGACCGACGTGGCCTGGCTGCAACTGGTCGTGCCGATGACCGAGCACGCCCTGGACGCGGCCCGCCTGGCGCCCGGCCACACGCAGAGCCCGACGGTCGGCGCGGTGGCGGGCACCTTCGCGAGCGCCCAGGAGAACCTCCTGGGACGCCTGCGGGCGGCACGTGACCGGGCCGGGCTGCCGGCCACCGACATCCACAGTGGACACAAGATGCCGGGCATGGTCACCCCGGCCGACCTGGTGGCCCTGCGGACCGAGCGGGGCGCCGGGTTCGACCGGCGGCTGATCGGGCTGCTGCGGGCGCACGCGGCCCAGCTCGTCGTGCTGGCCCAGGGTGAACAGACCTCCGGCGAGGACGCGGAGACTCGCGCTCTGGCGCGGGAGACCGGCGCCGAAGGAACGCACCAGGCCGGCCTGCTCGCGAAAACGACGTGAGAAGGCCGCCGGGGCCACGGTGATCCCGTGGCCCCGGCGGCATTTCCGGCTCCGCCCGCCGGAGGCTCAGTACGTGACCGTCACCGGCGCCCACCCCGGGTGCACCGGCGCGGTCACCGTCAGCGTCTTCGCCGCCGCGTCCCACTTCCAGGCCGACGACGGCGCCCAGCCGGTGCCCACCTTGACGCGGCTCGGGGCCGACGTCACGCCGAGGAACTTCACCGTCCACTCGCGGGGCGCCACCCGGAACGAGCCCTGGGTGGGTGCCACCGTGACCGTGTGGGCTCCGAAGCGCTCGCTGTAGGTGATCTTCGTCGACGAAGACCGCGACGACGAAACACCGTTGTCCTCGTACAGCGAGAACGAGCCCGAGCGGCCCGGCGCCACGGTCACCGTCACCCGGCCAAGCGGGTTCTGGGTGTCGTTGGTGACGTCCGCCGTCCGGGTGGCCGTGATGCCGCCCGCGCGGAGGAACACCGGCATCGTGCCGAGGTCGGACGTCACCTGCTGGGTCGTCCCGCCCGCGTACGTCCTGCCGCTGAAGTAGTCCGTCCACTGGCCCGGCGGGAACCAGACCGACGTCGTCGCCGACGTGCCCGGGGACGTCACCGGAGCCACCAGCATGTCCGGCCCGTAGAAGTACTCGCTCTGGGCCGCGGTGTAGGCGGCCGGCTCGTCCGGGTACTCCAGGTACGTCGGCCGCACCACCGGGACGCCGGTCGTCGCCGCCTCCTGGGCCAGCGTGTAGGTGTAGGGCACCAGGTTTTCGCGCAGGTTCAGGAACTTCGTCGCCGACGCCTTCGCCGCGTCGCCGTACTGCCACGGCAGCCGGTCGCTGTGGTTGCTGTGCAGCCGGTCGATCGGCTGGAACGTGCCCAGCTGCACCCAGCGCGCGTACATGTCGTCGGGCAGCTTGGCCGTCTGGCGCTGCTGGCCGCCCGAGGTGTAGGTCTCGCTGCCGCGCAGGCCGGTCGTGTCGTTGTGGCCGCCGATGTCGTGGCTGATCGCCGACATGCCCGTCGCGGCCGATTCCGCCGGCGTGATGCCGACCTCCATCCGCAGCGTGCCCCAGGTCGAGGACGTGTCGCCGGTGAAGTGCAGCGTGCTGCGCTTGTCCGCCCACGGCCCGGTCGCCAGCCCGGTCGGGCCGCCGTAGCCGCCGGCCTGCAGCGACCCGTAGGCCCGCGAGATGACGAACCCGCGACCGGTCGCGGGCGCCGCGAGGTCGGCGTACTGCTGGTTGATCCAGGCGTCCGGCGTGACGCCGGGCAGGCTGGAGCGCGAGGCGTCGCAGCACCAGTCGAGCCACCAGAAGTCGTTGCCCTGCTGCATCATCCCGGCGTGCAGGTCGAGATAGGCCTTGAGCTGGTCCGGGTCGCCCCAGTCGAAGACGTAGCAGTCGCTGCCGCAGCCCGACTTGGCCAGCTTGCCCTTCGCCGTCGCCTGGGCGCGGGCGAACTGCGGGTCCGAACCCATGATGCTGGGGTGGATGTTGAGGTTGTTGTGCAGCCCCTGGGCCTTCGACCAGGCGAAGAACCCGGCCGGGTCGGGGAACTTCGCCGTGTCGAACTGCCAGCCGTTCCAGGTGTCCGGGGCCTTGAAGTCGGTGTCGGTCACCAGGACGTCCAGGGGGACGCCTTCGCTGCGGAACTTGGGCAGGATCCGGTCGCGGTAGTCGGCCGCGGTGCGGTCGATGTACTCGGAGTACCAGACGCCGTAGGCCCAGCGCGGCAGCAGCTGCGGCGGCCCGGTCAGGGTCGCCAGATCGCGCAGCCCGGCCTTGTAGTCGTGGCCGAAGGTGAAGACATAGCCGTCCTGGTAGGGGTTTCCGCCGTGCGACGGCCGCTGCGTCACCGCGCGCGTGCGGGTGTCGTACAACGCCGAAGGGCTGTCGTCAAGCAGGTACCAGCCGTCCTGGTGCAGCAGGCCCTCGGTGGTCGAGGGCGCGCCGTTGTCGCCGTTGACGCCGTCGAGGCCGCGCCGGTAGCCGCCGAGCGCGAGGTGCGGCGGCGGCGCGGCGCCGCCGGACGGCGTGATCGCGACGGTGTCGATGTTGACGTGGCAGCTGGTGTCGTCGGGGCAGCCCAGGACGACGTCGTTCGTGCCCGCCTTCAGGTCGACCGGCACGGAGGCGCTCTTCCACGCATCCCAGCTGTCGGTGACCGGGAGGCTCAGCGTGCGGGTGACGCCGTTCGCGGTGACGGCGGCGGTGCGCGTTTCGTGCCGGCCGTCGCCGCCGGTGCCGTTGGCGTAACGGACGTGCAGCAGGTAGGAGCCGTCGGCCGGGACGTCCGCCACGCGGTGGGTCAGCGTCGAGCCGCGGTTGAGCTCGGCGACGAAGCCGCGTCCGGCGTACCCGGTGTGGTCGGTCGCGACGACCGCGGAACCCGAGCGGAGCCCGGCTTCGGCCTCGCAGCTCACCCCGGCGGGACAGCCGGTGAAGGCGCGGGCCGACGCGGGCGGGAAGGCCGCGCCGGGGGTCAGCACGGCCAGGCCGTCGAGGTTGACGTTGCCGGAGTCGCTCGCGGTCCGTTCGAGGCGGACGCTGTGGTGGCCGGCGCCCAGGGTGACCGGGACCGAGGCGAGCGCCCAGGCGTTCCAGTCGGCCGTCACCGGCAGGGTGAGCTTCTGCGCCGCTCCCCCGTCGACCGAAACGCTCAGCGTGCGCGTGACGTGCTGGCCGTCGCCGCCCTGGCCGTTGGCGTAGCGGGCAGTCAGCGCGTACGTGCCGGCGGTGGGGGCGAGGACGTCCGCCGTCACCGAGTTGCCGGTGCTTTCGAAGCCGGCGAGGAAGCCTTCGCCGGTGTAGCCGGAGTGGTCGGTCGCGACGCCGAGGCCGTCGGTGGTGAGGTCTTCGGCCTCGCACAGCGCCCCGGCCGTGCAGGTCAGGTGGTGCCACGGCGCCGCGAGCACCGGGGTCGCGCCGGCGTTCGTGCGGATTTCGAGGTTGCCGCCGTCGAACGGGCCCGAGTTCAGCCGGTAGGTCAGCGTGGTCGCGCTGGTCCTGATCGTGAGGACGCCGCCGGAGGTGGTGCTCGTGTACGACGTCGGCGTGAAGGCGCCGCGGCCGACGGCGTTGAAGGTGGCGGCGTCGGTGAACCGGCCGTCGCCGGCGTATTCGGTGCGGATCAGGGTCGGGGACAGCACCTGGAAGCGGGCGTTCCCGGCGGTGACGGTCTGGCGCGCGGGCCCGGCCGCGGCGGGTGTCGCGACGGTCACCCCCGCGGCGGCGACCCCGGCGACGGCGAGCGCGCACGCCCGCCGGATGGTTCTCGCGGTTCTGGTCCGCACGGCGGAACTCCGTTCCGGTGAAGGGGACTCGGCGGCGTTACAACGTTGGAAAGCTGAGCACAGGGTTTCGGCCGATGTCCAGACCACCGGGCGGAACTTGTCCCGGACAGATCAGCGGCCGGTGACGCCGTCGAGCTGTTCCCGCAGGATGTCGGCGTGGCCGGCGTGCCGGGCGGTCTCGCTCGTCATGTGCGCGAGCACCCACCGCAGGGTGTGGAACGTGCCGTCGATCGGCACCGCCGCGGGCGTGTCCGGGTGCCCGGCGGCCCGGATCGCCGCGTCGCTCGCCTCGATCGCCGCCCGGTAGCCGGCCAGGATCTCGGGGGCGGTGAGCCCGGCCGGGACGTCCATGCCCACGTCGCCGGGGTCCGGGCCGCCCGCGACGTGGTGGCCGAACCAGACGCGCTCGGCGAGGGTCAGGTGGTGGACGAGCCCGAGCAGCGTGGTGCCCGAGCCGACCAGGACCCGGCGCAGCTGCTCCTCGGTCAGGCCGCCGGTCTTCTTGAGCACGCACTCGCGGGCGAACGACAGGAACGCCGTCGCGGTGTCGAGCTCGCCGCCGTCGTTGCGCGGCACGGGTTTGCGCTGGGTTTCGGGCACGCTGCCGAACCTAGCGCTCAGGCCGAGTCGCGGACCACCAGCTGCGGCTCGAAGATCACCGATTCCGCGCGCAGCTGCGGGTCGGCCATGCGCTCGAGGACCATCCGGGCCATCGCCGCGCCCATCTCCTCGACCGGCTGGCGGACCGTCGTCAGCCGCGGGCGGCAGCTCAGCGCGACCCGGCTGTCGTCGAAGCCGATCACCGCCACGTCGTCCGGCACCCGCCTGCCCGCTTCGCGCAGCACCGTCAGCGCCCCGTACGCCATCAGGTCGTTCGCCACGAAAAGGCCGTCCACGCCGGGTTCCTCCGCGAGCAGGCGCTCCATCGCCCGTTCGCCGCCCCGCTCGGTGAAGTCGCCCTCGGCGACCGCGACGTACGCGTGGCCGTGGCGGGCCATCGCGTCGCGGAACCCGGCCAGCCGGTCCTGCCCCGCCGGGGTGCCCGCCGGGCCGGCGATCGTGGCGACGCGGTGGCAGCCGCGCGCGACGAGCCGCTCCGCCGCGAGCCGGGCGCCGTCCTGGTGGGCGACGTCGACGTAGCAGACCGGCGCCGGGCGCGCGGGCCGCGCGAACAGCGCCGTCGGGACACCCGCGTCGGTCAGGGCGCGCGGCAGCGGGTCCTGCGCCGGGTGCAGCGAAATCAGCAGGACCCCGTTCACCTGTTCCTGGCGCAGCTTCGGCACCAGTTTCGTGCGCTCTTCGTCGCTGTCGACGAGCATCAGCAGCGGGTGCAGGTCGTGCGGCCGCAGGTGCGCCACCACCCCTTCGACGACCCGGCCGAAGAAGGGGTCGCCGAACACTCCTCCGGTGAACGCTTCGACGTGCCGCTCCGGCTCGGACACGACCAGCGCGATCCCGCCGGTGCGCCGGGTGACCAGCGTGCGCGCCGCCCGGTTCGGGACGTACCCGGTGTCCGCGATCGCGCGTTCGACCGTCTCGCGCAGCTTCGGGTCGACGTTGCGCACGCTGTTCACCACGCGGGACACCGTGGCGCGTGAGACGCCGGCGACCCGCGCGACGTCCTCCAGGGTGGGCGGCTGCGTCGTCACCCCTCTTTTGTAGCACGCTGTGAGAGCGCTCTCCCAGCACCGCGCCGCTGACAAATGTCACGGTGGGCCGGTGCGGGACGGCACTGCCCCGCGACCGGCCTCCGCGGCGAGCATTTCCGGCATGACCAGAACCGAAACCGCCGGCTTCCGCCCGGTGCTGCTGCTCACCGGCGCCTACGCCGGGCTGTCCCTGCTCACCTTCGTCGTCATCGTCGTGTTCCGGAACCACCCGGCGATGGTGACCGACGCCGTCTGGGTGCGGGCCACCATCGTCGTCGCCAGTTCGCTGCTGACGTTCGCCTTCGCCCGCAGCGCCGCCCGGGGCTCGCGGAAGGGCCTGCTGCGGCTGCGGATCGTCTCGGCGGTGATGCTCGTGGCGATCGCCGTCATCGTCGTGCTGCCCGGGTTGTTCCCGCTGTGGCTGCGGATCGAGCAGGCCGCCTGCGGGGTGCTGCTGCTCGGCGTCACCCTGCTGGTCAACGGCCGGCGGCTGCGGACGCGGTAGCGTGCGCCCGGTGGACGGGACGGGCGACGTGCAGCGCTGGGTGCGCGGCTGGCGGCTGCGGCTGCTCGACGCGGGCATGCTCGTCTACCCGGCCGTGACGGTGGCGGCGGTGCTGCAGCATTCCTCGGGCGTCGGCGCGGTCCTGGGTTGCGCGGTCGTCGCCGCGTTCGCCGCCGGCTACCTGCTGGCCGCGGCCGCCGCGGCCCGCCGGGCGGCCCGGCCGTTCTGGCTGCTGGTGGGCGGCTGCGCGGTGCTGTTCGCCGCCGCCCTCCCCTTCGCCCACGCCGACGCGTTCTTCCTCGCCGCCGTCGTCCTGTCCCTGGCCGCTCCGCGGCTGCCCCGGCGGGCCGCCGCCGCGCTGGTAGCGGTGTCGGCCGTCGCCGCCGTCGCCGTGCCGTGGGCGGTGCGGCCGTGGCAGAGCGGGCCGGGCTGGACGCAGGCGGTCGCGCTCGTCTTCACCGTCCTCATGGTTTCCGCGTTCGCCGAGGCGATCCGCGCCAACACCGCGCTAGTCGAGGCCCGCGCCGAGGTCGCGCGGCTGGCGTCCGAGGCCGAACGCGCCCGGATCGCCCGCGACCTGCACGACCTGCTCGGGCACTCGCTCACCGCGATCACGGTCAAGAGCACCCTCGCCCGGCGGCTCGTCACCGCCGAGGCCACCCGTGCGGGCGAGGAGATGGCGGCCGTCGAGACGCTGGCGAGGCAGGCACTCACCGACGTCCGCGCGGCCGTTTCGGGCTACCGCGAGGTGACGCTGGCCGGCGAACTCGCCCGCGGCCGCGAGCTGCTACGCGCCTGCGGTGTGGCCGCGGACCTGCCGACGGCCACCGACGTCGTCGCCCCCGACCGCCAGGAGCTCTTCGGCTGGGTGGTGCGGGAAGGCCTCACGAACGTCGCGCGCCACGCCCGCGCGACCCGGTGCACGGTCACCCTTTCGGCCGCCTCGGTGGCGGTGGCCGACGACGGCGTGGGCGGGCCCGCGCCCCACGGTTCCGGCCTGGACGGGCTGCGCGAGCGTGTCGAGGCGGCCGGGGGGACGTTGTCCGCCGGTCCATTGCACCCGGACGGCTGGCGGCTGCGGGTGACGCTGTGACGATCCGGCTGCTGCTCGCCGACGACCAGGCGCTGGTCCGCGAAGCGCTCTGCGCGCTGCTCTCGCTCGAGGACGACTTCGAGGTGGTGGCGTCGGTCGGCCGCGGCGACGAGGTCGTCGCGGCGGCCCGCGAGCACCGGCCCGACGTGGCGCTGCTCGACATCGAGATGCCGGGCCTGGACGGGCTGGCGGCCGCGGCGGTGCTCACCGCGCAGGTGCCGGACTGCCGCGTCGTCATGCTCACGACGTTCGGGCGCGCGGGCTACCTGCGCCGCGCGATGGAGGCGGGCGCGGCGGGGTTCGTGGTGAAGGACGCACCGGCCGACGTGCTGGCCGACGCGATCCGCCGCGTCCGGGCCGGCGAGCGCGTGGTGGACCCGGCCCTGGCGGTGGCCACCCTGGCGGCGGGCGGCTCACCGCTGACGGCCCGCGAACGCGACGTCCTCATCACGGCCCGCACCGGCGCGACGATCGCCGAGATCGCCGGCCGCCTCTACCTGACGGAGGGCACGGTCCGCAACTACGTCTCGGCGGCGATCACCAAAACCGGCGCCCGCAACCGGATCGAAGCCGTGCGGATCGCCGACGAGCGCGGCTGGCTGTAGCTCGGGGAGCACGTGCGCCAGTAGGTTGGAGGCATGCCCGAACCGATCCTGGTCTCCATCGCCGCCGCACTGGCGGCGAAGGGTGCGACCGGCCTTTACGACCTGGTCAGACGCAAGTTCGCGAAGAACCCCACGGCCATCGCGGCCCTGGAGGCGGCCTCGTCCGCCCCGGAGGACGACCGGCCGATCACGGCTCTGGCCGAGCGGTTGTCCGAGGCGGAGGTGGAGGACGCCGAGTTCGCCGAGACGTTGCGGGAGGAGTGGGAGAAGCTCCCGGAGAGCCGGGTTTCCCACGGGGACGTGCACAATTCGGTGACGGGGACGGTCACCGGGAAGGTCGTGCAGCTGCGGGACGTGCACGGCAACATCAACCTCTGAGCCGTGGCGGACGACCAGGGCACGGGCAACCGGATCGTCGGAAACGTCCACGCCGCGGTGCAGGCCGGCGCGATCCTCGGGGACGTGCACTTCCACGGGAGCGCACCGGTGGCGGAGCCGGAGATCACGCCGCCTCGGGGATGGGACGACCGGCCGGAGCTGCCACCGGCGGTCCGGCACCTGCTGAAAGCCCAGATCGAGACCGCGAAGGACCTGCCGTACCAGCTGCCCGGCGCCCGGCAGACGTCGCTCGCGGCCGTCTACGTGCGTCAGGAGATCAGCAGCGAAACCGACAGCGGGCCGTCCGAGCCGGCGCGCCCGCGTCCGGTGCTCGACGGCCGCGGGCAGCGGATCGACCTGCCCACCCGGCCGGTGCCGCGGCTGGTCGTGCGGCCGCCGTCCCGCACGGTGCGGGCGGCCCTCGACGACGACGACCACCTGCTCGTCACCGGCGGGCCCGGCCAGGGCAAGTCGACGCTCTCGCTCCGGCTGGCCGCGGACATCGCCGCCCAGTGGAAGGGCCACGACGGCGAAGCACCGCTCGCCGAACCGGTGGTCCCGCTGCGCCTGCCCGCCCGGGAACTCGCCACCCGGCTCACCGTGCCATTCTTCCAGGCCCTGGCCGAAAGCATCGAGGCCGAGTACGGCGCACTGCTGGACTTCTCGATCGAGGCCGCCACGCTGGCCCGGCGCGTGGCGGGCTGCCGCTGGCTGCTCCTCGTCGACGGCCTGGACGAGGTCGCCGACCTCGTCCAGCGCGATCGGCTGATCAAGGTCCTGGCCGCGCGGGCGTCCCAGGAGGCGTCGGCGCACTTCCGGATCGTGTTGACCACCCGGCCGATCGCCGGGGCCGCGCTGGCGCCGTTCCACGGAGCCGGGGCGGCGCGCTACGAACTCCTGCCGTTCGACGAAGAGGCGCTGCGCCACTTCGCGGCCAACTGGTTCGCCGAGGGCGACATGGCGGAGCGGTTCGTCCGCCAGGTGCACGACGCGAACCTGGACGAGCTGGTCCGGGTGCCCCTGCTGGCCACGATCGCCGCGATCATGTTCGAGCAGGACACCGACCGGCGGCTGCCGGACAACCGGTACGAGCTCTACGAGAGCTACCTGGCGTACCTGCAGTCCGCGCGTTCGATCCCGCCGTCCCCCTGGGACGAGTGCCGCTCGCGGCTCTTCGAACACCTCGGCTGCGTGCGGTTGGAGGAGGACACGTCGCTCCTGACGGCGGCCTGCGAGTGGACGGCCGCGGAGGTGCCGCACGCCTGCGCCACGCCGAACTGGCGCGACCGGCTGACGACGTACCTGACCGCGGTCGGCCCGTTCGTGTCCCGGGCGGGCGAGCTGCGGTTCCTCCACCACAGTTTCGCCGAACACCTCGCGGCGACCGCGCACGCACTCCGCCTCCCGGACTCGTTCGACCCGACGGCCGAAGACTTCGTCCGGCTCTTGCACACCGCACGCCCGGGCGAGCGAGGGCGGCACGCCCGGCTCGTGTTGCTGCACTACACGCGG
Source organism: Amycolatopsis sp. NPDC004625 (assembly GCF_040609695.1). Classification (NCBI taxonomy): domain Bacteria; kingdom Bacillati; phylum Actinomycetota; class Actinomycetes; order Pseudonocardiales; family Pseudonocardiaceae; genus Amycolatopsis; species Amycolatopsis sp. NPDC004625. The sequence continues at coordinate 53,261 of NZ_JBEXKX010000028.1, read as the reverse complement.
TTGCGGCAACCCGAGACGGACCGCTTGATCGAGCACCTGCACGCGGGCAACCCGGCGATGCACGTCCTGGCGGCGCGACTGCTGGCTTGGCACGCACCGGCAAGCGCGGAGGTGGCGGACGCTTTCCTGGCCACGGCCCGGAAGTGGGCGATGACGACGCAGTACCCGGCCCAGGTGATCCTCACCCAGGTGAGCCGGGCGGCCCACCACCCGGCGCTGGCGGGGTGGCTGCGCGACTTGATGGGCGATCCGGAAGCGCCGTGGGAGTCGCGGATCGAGGCCGGCCGGGCATTGGCGGCGCGGTTGTACGGTGCTGACCGCGTCGATGCGGTGGCGATGCTGCGATCGGTCGTCGAGGACGAGACGATCGCGGTCGAGTTCCGGTTCGAAGCTGCGAAGGCGCTGGCGGAGTGCGGGGCGGCCGAGCGCGTCACGGCGGTGACAGGGCTGCGCTCGGTACTGGCGGACCCGGCGGCATCGGCATTGCAGTGCCGGAATGCGGCGATCGTATTGGCGGGACTGGGTCAGGAGCCGCGGGCCCGGGCCATCGAAGCGCTGGTGGCCCTGCTCGACGATCCTCAAGTCCCCGAGGAGGACATGGTCCACGCGGCCACGGGGCTGCTCGAGATCGGGGCCGGGTACGAGGAGCGGTGCGCCGACCTCTTCCGCGCCGTCCTCGCCAGGCGAGAAGGCGCCACGCTCCACCTGTGGGACGCCGCCGTGGGCTTGGCCTCACTGGGCCCCGACCACCTCGCGGAAACGGTTGCCATGCTCAAGGCCCAGCTCGCCGGCCAGCGACCGAACGGCCTCCGCCTGACCGCGGCCCGTATCCTCGCCGATCTGGGCCCCGAGCACCGGCTCGCGGCCGGGGAACTGCTGACTGCGCTGGCATCCCGCCCCGGTACGGGCCCGTCCTTCCGGGTGAACATCGCCGGCGTGCTGGGGAAAATCGGTCCGGAGTTCCACGACCGGGCCCTCGCCATGCTGCGCGCCGTCGCCGCCAACCGGTCGGCCGGCACCAACGCTCTGCTGTGGACGGCCGACAACTTCGCCGACCTCGGTCCGGAACACCACGCGGAAGCGGCCGGCGAGCTGACCCGGGTGGTGGGCCACCCCCACGCCGAGCACTTCGAACGCACGCTGGCTCTGGGCAAGCTCGCCGACCTCGGCGAACCACACCGAGCGGCCGCCGTGCTCGTGCTGCGTGGCGATCTGACGGACCGCGGCGCCCAGCCCGAGCTCCGCCTCGATGCGGGCCGTGAACTGATCCGGCTCGGGCCCGAGTTCCACCCGGAGGCGGCCCGGCATCTCCTCGAAATCGCCTCGGCTCGCCGGATCGATCCCCAGTTGCGCATGTCCGCCTGGCAGGCGCTCCGGCTGCTCGGGACAGTCCGCCACCACCAGGCATCGGACGCCATCCTCGACCTGCTCAGCCCCCGGGAAGCGGATGCCTGGGAGACGCACAGTTCGATCGGCGTCCTCCACGACGACGACATCGACGCGCGTGCCGCAGCCCCACTCGGCGCGATCCTGCGCGATCCGGCGCGGGGTGTCCGGCACCGCGTGGCCGCGGCCCGCAGCCTGGTCAACCTCGGGCGGCATTACCACCCCCTGGCGGTTTCCGGTTTCGTCGAGCTCCTCGGCCGGAACGAAATACCCGTCGACGAGCTCTCCCAGGCGGTCGGCGCCTTCGCCGAAGTGAGCGCCGCCCGGCGAGCCGAACTGGCGCAGGTCCTCACCGCCGCCGTGGTGCCGGGGCCGGCCTCGGCCGAATCGATCTGTGCAACCGCCGAGGCATTGGCCGGGCTCGACGTGTCCGATTCCCGGATGGATGCAGCAATGCACGCCCTGCTGTCCGACGAATCGATCACCGGCCGCCGCCGCTTCGAAGCGGCCATGATCGTCGCACGGAAGAACCGGGCAACCCTCCCGGCCGCCCTCGACGCAGTGCGGCGGCTTCGACACGACATCGGCATCTCCGCGTGGGTCAGTCACGCGCGGGAGCTCGTCGCGCTCGGCGAGGACCTGGCCGGCGAGTTGCGGACCGGCATGTCGGCCGCGAACGCGGAGCTGTGGTTGCGGCAGTACTGCACCAAGTTGCTCGGCGAGTACGGTCCCGGGCCGAGCAGTGAAGCGTCGGCCGAACTGCGAGCGCAGATCGAGGACGACCTCATCCCCTTCAGCTGGCGGTCCAGAGCTGCTTTGCAACTCATCGAGCTCGACCCCGACACTCTCGACGAGGCGATCATCTTCCACCGAAGGGCGCTCGACGACGAAGGGGAACTCGTTTCCCACCGCTGCGAGGCGGCGAACACCCTCGTGCAGCTCGATCCGGCACAGCACATTGCCGCGATGGCCGTCCTCCGGCGCCTGGCCGGCAGCTCCGAGCTGTATGGCGCGGAACGTTCGGTCGCCCTGAACAGGCTCAACTGGAGCAACCCGCCGCCGGCCGAGCTCGTTCCGCTCGCGCGGGCCATCGTGCACGACCCGGCCGCGTCCGCCACCGTGCGGCAGAACATCGCCAGTCTCCTGCCCGCGGCCGAGTTCCGGGCCGTCTCGCGAGCCACCATCGCCGACCGCTTTTCTCTCGTCGACTCCTGGACGGCGACGACGTCGGGCTATTGGGACAACTGGTCCGTCGCGAGCGAGCTCGAAGCCACCCTCCGGGACACGCTGGCCGCTCCCGAAACTCCCGCGCGCGAGCGGATCGCCGCCGCGACTGCGCTGGGCGGGCTCTCCCCCCGCCTCCTTCCGGAAGCCATCGCGCTCTTGTCGGAACTCGGCGGAAGCGGCCATCTCCGGCGGCAACGGCTCCTTGCCCTCGCGGAGCTGGACCCGTCCTGGCGGAGACGTCTCCTCGCCGACGCGCGTGCCACACTCGACGGCGCCGGGTGGCGGCCGCGGGTCGAGGCCGCCGACTTCCTCATCGACCTCGATCCCGAACCGCTGACGGCCGCCGACCGCGTCCGACTGACCCGGTTGCTCCACGATCCGCGCCTCGCCGATCAGCCGCGGATCGCGTTGTTCGCTGCGCTCGAACAGCTCGACGACATCCGGGCCCTTCGCGACGACCCGCGGAGCAACCCGGCGACGCGCTGGCTGGCGGCGAACTGGATGCGCGACTACACACGCGAAGACCGCGAGCGCGGCGCTCGGATTCTCGCGACCATCGCCGGGGATCCGGCGTCGCGGCCCGCGCTGCGCTGGCGGACGGCCCGGGCTCTTGCGTTGTTCGGCGCGCGCGGCCGGACGCTCGCCGTGGAGCGGCTTCGGGCGATGATGACCGACGAGGCGTTGCCGGTCCTGGCGCGGGTGAACTCCGCGCGGGTGCTCGGCGATGTCCGGCCCGATCTGCGCGGTGAGGCATTGGCCCTCCTTCGCCGGCTTCAAGCCACCGCCTGCCCTGCCGTCCGGTTCCAGGTGCTCGAAACCGTCGGCCGGTACGAGCCGGAAGAGGCTGCGCTCGCCTTGCGAGCCATGGCCGAGGACACGGCGCTCGACCCGCTGGTCAGGCTGCAGTGTGCCGACAGGCTGGCGACGGTGCACCGGGACTACCGTGAGCCCGCCGCGCTCGTGTGCCGGGAACTGGCGCGCGACGAGAGCGTTCCCCTTCACATCCGGGTTGACGCGGCGCGGGGGTTGGCTCTCCTGAGCGTTCTCTGCCGCCAGGAAGCACGAGAGCTTCTGACCGAGATCCGGGCCAGTCAGCCCAGCCGTGCCTCCGCCGCTGCCCAGTCGGACGTGCCCGAGGGCTCGTAGCGGCGGATCTCCTGCGTTTCCCGCACCAACGCCCGCATCGACGCCAAGTCCGGCAGATCCTCCCCCAGCGCCCGGGCCTGGACCAGTACGTTCCCCAGCGCCGCCGCTTCGACCGGACCGGCCAGGACCGGCACTCCGCACGCGTCCGCCGTCGACTGGCACAGCAGTTCGTTGCGGGCTCCGCCGCCCACCAGGTGGATCACGTCGACCTCGCGGCCGGTGATGCGGGCCGCCATGTGGATCGTCCGGCGGTGGGCCAGCGCCAGGCTGTCCACGATGCACCGGACCACCGCCGCCCGGTCGGACGGCGGGCGCTGGCCGATTGCTTGGCACGCCGCGGCAATACGGGAAGGCATGTCGCCCGGTGGGAGGAACTCGGGCGCGTCGATGTCCACCACCGCGGCCAAGGCGGGGGCTGCCGCTGCGGCCGTGAGCAGCGACGGCAAGTCCGATGTGGACCATGTCCGCAATGTCTCCGAAAGAACCCACAAGCCCATCACATTGCGCAGGAAACGGATTGTGCCGTCGACGCCGCCCTCGTTGGTGAAGTTCGCCGCCAGGGCCTCGTCGCTCAGGACCGGCGCGGGCAGTTCGAGACCGGCCAGGGACCATGTTCCCGATGATATGTAAGCGAAGTTGGTCCCCGGGGAGGCAGGGACCGCCACCACTGCCGACGCCGTGTCGTGGGAACCCACCGCCACCACCGGGACTCCGCCCAGCTCGTCCGCCGTGCCCACCACCGTGCCCGGGTCGCGCAGCGGGGGCAGCAAGCGAGGCGGGATCCCCAAGCGAGATGCCAGCGAAGCAGCCCACGTGCCAGCACGGACGTCGTACAGCTGGGTTGTTGACGCGTTCGTCCGCTCTGCGCCGATCGACCCCGTGAGCCAGTAGTTCAGCAAGTCCGGGATGAGCAGCATCGTCGACGCCGCCGAGAGGCGGTCGCCTTCGGAAACGAGCTGGTACAGCGTGTTGAACGGCAGCTGCTGCAACCCCGTCACGTCGTAGAGCGCGCGTGCCGAGATGGCAGCGGCGACCGAAGCCGGTACGCCGTCCGTGCGGGAGTCGCGGTAGTGCACCGGGTTGCCCAGCAACACGCCGCGGTCGTCCAAGAGGCCGTAATCGACCGCCCAGGAGTCGATTCCGATTCCGTCCAGGCGGCCCGCTTCGCGGATTCCGGCCAGGGTCTCGCGGTACAGCCCGAGGATGTCCCAGTACAGGTGCGGCCCCGCGCGGACGCCGGCATTCGGGAAGCGGTGGATCTCCTCCACCGCCAGGACCGACGGCCCGGCCGTGCCCGCCATCACCCGGCCGCTGGACGCGCCGAGGTCGACGGCCGCCACTCGTTTCACGGGCTGACCACCGTCAGCTCCAGGCCGAGCAGGTCCGCCACCGCCGTCAGCTCGGCGACGCGGTGGCCCGTGCCGAGCGCCCAGTGGTGGGCGATGCCGCTCGCCGACCACGCGTCGGTCCACTCGCCCGGGTCGCCGCCGAAGTCGACGCGGGACGTCGTGTTGCCGATCCGCAGCAGCGGCCCCGGCACCACCGTGCCTTCGGACGCGATCAGCGTGAACGTCCCGTCACGCCGCTGGCCGAGCCCGCACAGCGTCACCGGCCCGTGCTTGACGTCGAACTCCACCGACACGCCCCAGCCGCGCTTGCCGTGGTAGACGCCGAGGCCGCGCAGCAGCGGCTTGCGGGCACTGATCCCGAGGTGCGCCGGCCCGTCGTGACCCATCTCGACCACGCCGTCGCGGAAGTTCAGCGCCTGCAGTTCGGTGAACGAGCCGCCCGCGCCGAGCCGGTCCATGACCAGCATCGCCAGCGACGTCCGCAGTTCGTACTCGCCGACGGCCGGGATGCCGCGGGCGGTGAGCAGGGACGCGCCGAGGATGAACCCGGCGCCGACGCGCTCGTGCGTCTCGCCGTCGAGGCCGCGGTGGTAGTAGGCCAGGGAATCCAGCGAGAAGTCCGAAACGAGCCGGTCCAGGGCGACGGACACGCGCGCGCCCCACGCGAAGTCTTCGTCCACAACGGACTCGTCCACAGTGAACACTTCGCGGGCCAGCTCGACGCGCGCGGCGGTTTCGTCGTCGGTGACCTTCTCCACGCGGACCCGCAGGTCGTCGACCTCCAGGATTTCGACGTGGCCACCGAGCTGGGCCGACACCAGGGTCGGGTCCGTCGAGACGTCCATCATGCCCGGGTAGAGGTGCCCGAGCAGGCCGTGGCGGCCGTGCCGCAGCGCCGCCCGGACACCGGCCGCCTTGATCCAGCGCTCGATCCGCGTCCACGCCCGCGCGTCCTCCAGGTACCCGGACACCGAGCGGAACTCGACGCCCAGGCGGCGGAACGCGTTGGCCATCTCCGGCAGCGGGCAGGCGCCGCAGTAGGCCAGCCACGCGCCGGTGTCGAAGGACTCGTGGTCCATCGCCTCGGTGGGCTGCAGGTTCAGCAGCAGCACCGGCGCGCCCGAGCGCTGCGCGACCGGGGCCAGCATGCTGGAGGTCAGGTACGTCGTCAGGAACCCGACGATCAGGTCGCAGCCGGCCACCCGCAGCTTCTCCGCCGCGGCCGCCCCTTCGGCGGCGTCCGAGACGAACCCGGCGTCGATCACCTCGCAGTCCAGTTCGGACAGTCGCGAAGAGACTCGCCGCGCGGACGCCTCCAGCTGGGGCAGCAGCGACGGGAACTGCGGCCAGTACGCCCCGAGCCCGCCGGAAACCAGGCCGACGCGGGTCCGGCGCGGGGTGATGCGGTCGAGGGTCATCGGAACTCCTAACGCAGGAACGCGGCGGCCACCCCGGCGTCCACCGGCACGTGCAGGCCGGTGGTGTGGGTGAGGTCGCCGCCGGTGAGGGCGAACACGGCAGCGGCCACGTGCTCGGGCAGCACTTCGCGCTTGAGGATCGTCCGCTGGGCGTAGAACTCGCCGAGCTTCGACTCCTCGACGCCGTACACCGCGGCCCGCTGGGCGCCCCAGCCACCGGCGAAGATGCCGGAACCCTGGACGACGCCGTCGGGGTTGACGCCGTTGACGCGGATGCCGTGCCCGCCGAGCTCGGCGGCCAGCAGCCGCACCTGGTGGGCCTGGTCGGCCTTCGCGGCGCCGTAAGCGACGTTGTTCGGGCCGGCGAACACCGAGTTCTTGGACGAGATGTAGACGATGTCGCCGCCGATGCCCTGGTCGATCATCGCCTTGGCCGCCGCGCGGGCGACCAGGAACGAGCCCTTGGCCATCACGTCGTGCTGGAGGTCCCAGTCGCGTTCGGTGGTCTCCAGCAGCGGCTTCGAGATGGACAGGCCCGCGTTGTTGACGACCAGGTCGATGCCGCCGAAGGCGAGCACGGTGGCGTCGATCGCGGCCTGGACCGCCGCGGCGTCGGTGACGTCGGCGGTGACGGCCGTGCCGCCGATCTCCGCCGCGACCTCCGCGGCCGCGTCGCCGTTGAGGTCGGCGATCGTCACGCACGCCCCCTCGGCGGCGAGCCGCTGCGCGATGGCCTTGCCGATCCCCGATCCCGCCCCGGTGACCAGCGCGATCCGCCCGGCGAGGGGCTTGGGCTTCGGCATCCGCGCCAGCTTCGCCTCTTCCAGCGCCCAGTACTCGATCCGGAACTTCTCGCTTTCCGGGATCGGCGCGTAGGTCGAGACGGCCTCGGCGCCGCGCATCACGTTGATGGCGTTGACGTAGAACTCCCCCGCCACCCGCGCGGTCTGCTTGTCCTTGCCGAAGGAGAACATCCCGACGCCGGGGACGAGCACGATGGCCGGGTCGGCGCCGCGCATCGCGGGCGAATCGGCGTCCGCGTGCCGCTCGTAGTATGCGGCATACGCTGAACGGTATTCGGTATGCAATTCCTTCAGCCGGGCGACGACGTCCTCGACGGGTGCGGTCGCCGGGAGGTCCACCACGAGCGGGCGGACCTTCGTGCGGAGGAAGTGGTCCGGGCACGACGTGCCGAGCGCGGCCAGGGGCCCGAGCTTCTCGCGGGAGAGGAACTCGAGGACGCCATCGCTGTCGGTGTAGTGGCCGACGACCCGCTGATCGGTCGAGGCCAGCCCGCGGATCACCGGCGCCAGCGCGGCCGCCCGCGCATGCCTCTCCTCGACGGGCAGGGCCTCGAAGCCGGGTACGACCGGCCCGAACGGCTCCGGCGCGCCCCGGGAGGCCAGGAACTCCTCGGCGGTCCGGATGATCTCCAGGGAGTTGCGCTCACACTCTTCCGAGGTCGCGCCCCACGCCGTGATGCCGTGGCCGCCGAGGATCACGCCGATGGCCTGCGGGTTGGCCGCCTTCACCGCGGCGATGTCCAGGCCCAGCTGGAACCCCGGCCGCCGCCAGTCCACCCACGCGACCCGGTCGCCGAAGCACTCCTTCGTCAGCGCCGGGCCGTCGGCCGCCGTGGCCAGCGCGATGCCCGAGTCCGGGTGCAGGTGGTCGACGTGCGGGGCCTCCACGAGACCGTGCATCGCCGTGTCGATCGACGGCGCCGCGCCGCCCCGGCCGTGCAGGCAGTAGTCGAACGCGGCGACCATCTCGTCCTCGCGCTCGACGCCGGGGTAGACGTCGACCAGGGAACGCAGCCGGTCCAGCCGCAGCACGGCCAGCCCGGCTTCGGTCAGCGTCCCGAGGTCGCCGCCGGAGCCCTTGACCCACAGGACGTCCGTGGGCGAGCCGGTGACCGGGTCGGTCACCGCCCCCTTGGCGGAGGTGTTGCCCCCGGCGTAGTTGGTGTTGCGCGGGTCGGCCCCGAGCGCGTTGCTGCGCGCGACGAGCTGCTCCGGCACGGTCATCGTCATGCTCCCCATCCGGCCTGCGTGCCGCCGGCGCGCTCGGCCACGATCTGCTCCTGGTACCCGCTGCGGTGGTAGGCGGCGATCGGGTCCGGGTCGAGCCCGGCCTCGGTGCGCAGCTCGGCCAGCAGTGGCCGCACGTCGGTGTTGTAGGCGTCCATCAGCACCGCGTTCGCGGCGAGCACGTCACCCGCCTGCTGCGCCGTCCGCAACGCCGGGCGATCCACCAGCAACGCCTTCGCGGTGGCTTCCTGGACGTTCATCACCGACCGGATGATCGCCGGGATCTTCGCCTCGATGTTGTGGCACTGGTCGAGCATGAACGCAATACCGTAGGCAGGATCCAATGCGTCGCCGCGGACGATCTCGTACATGATCCGGAACAGCTGGAACGGGTCCGCCGCCCCGACCATCAGGTCGTCGTCGGCGTAGAAGCGGGAGTTGAAGTCGAACGCGCCCAGCTTCCCGGCCCGCAGCAGGAACGCCACGATGAACTCGATGTTCGTCCCCGGGGCGTGGTGGCCGGTGTCGATGCACACCGTCGCCCGCTCCCCCAGCTCCACGCAGTGGGCGTAGGACGTGCCCCAGTCCGGGACGTCGGTGGCGTAGAACGCCGGCTCGAACAGCTTGTACTCCAGCAGCATCCGCTGGTCCGGGCCCAGCCGGTCGTACGTCTCGCGCAGCGCCGCGGCCAGCCGGTCCTGCCGGTCCCGGATGTCGTCCTGGCCGGGGTAGTTGATGCCGTCGGAGAACCACAGCTTCAGGTCGCGCGAACCCGTCGCGTCCATGATGTCGATGGCCTCCAGCAGGTGGTCGGTCGCCTTGCGGCGGATGCCCGCGTCCGGGTTGGTCACCGACCCGAGCTTGTAGTCCTCGTCCTGGAAGACGTTGGTGTTGATCGCGCCGATCTCGACACCCAGATCCCGCGCGTACGCGGTCAGGGCACCGTAGTCGTCCACGCGATCCCACGGGATGTGCAGCGCCACGCTCGGCGCCACCCCGGTGAACCGGTGCACCGTCGCGGCGTCGGCGATCTTCTCCTCCGGCGTCCGCGGGACACCGGGTTGCGGGAACACCTTGAACCGGGTGCCCGAGTTCGCGTACGCCCACGACGGCGTTTCGATGCGCTGGGCCCGCAAAGCCGCTTTTGCCGCGGTCGAATCACCCATGGCGATCACTGTCCTTCCCGGACGTCGAGGTGGAAGACCTCGTCGAGCAGCTGGAACCCTTCATCCGGCGGGCCGCCGTCGAGGCCGGTGAAGAACTCCGCCATTTCCGCCTGCCAGCGGGTGTTGACGTCGGTCTCCGCCATGGCGGCCTGTGCGGCTTCGAGGTCGTCCGCCTCGACGTACCCGATCAGCAGGCCGTCGTCGCGGAGGAACAGCGAATAGTTGCGCCAGCCGGTGTCGTGCAGGGCTTGGCGCATCTCGGGCCACACCGCCCGGTGCCGCTCGGCGTACTCGGCTTTCCGGTCGGGCTTGACCTGCAGGCAGAAGCAGTAACGAGGCATCGGTCAGAAGTTGAACTTGTCGATGTTGTTGGCGTCGAACGTCGTCGGCGGGCCGAGGACGATCTCGCCGTTCTCGCCGATCGTGTAGTCGCCGAGCTTGCCCGCCTTGAACTTCTCCCCGGTCTTGCCGGTGATCTGGCCGGACTTGAGCGCGACACCCGCGTAAGCGGCGAGGTAGCCGATGTCGGCCGGGTTCCACAGCGCGAACTGCTTGACCGTGCCGTCCTTGACGAAGGCGCGCATCTGGTTCGGGGTGCCGAGCCCGGTCACCGCGACCTTGCCCTTGTAGCTCGACGAGCTGACGTACCGCGCGGCGGCCGCGATGCCGACGGTGGTCGGCGAGACGATCACCTTGAGGTTCGGGAAGGACTGCAGCAGGCCCTGGGCCTCCTGGAACGACTTCTGGTCGTCGTCGTTGCCGTAGGCGATCTTGTCCAGCTTGATGCCCGCGTACTCCGGCTTGGCCAGTTCCTTCTTGAACACGTCGATCCAGGCGTTCTGGTTGGTGGCGTTCGGCGTCGCCGACAGCACCGCGACCTCACCCGAGCCGCCGGAGAGGTCCTTGGCCTGCTTGGCCAGCGCCTCGCCGATGCCCTGGGTGGTGGCCTGGTTGATGAAGACGTCGCGGCAGTCCTTGGCGGCGTCGGAGTCGAAGGCGACGACCTTGATGCCGGCGCTGCGGGCCTGGTTGAGCGACGGGCACACCGCGTTCGGGTCGTTCGCGGCGATGCCGATGACGTCCTGCTGCTGCTGGATCAGCGTGTTGATGTAGCTGACCTGCGACGACGCGCTGGCGTCGTTCGGCCCGACCAGCTTGTACTCGCCCTTCAGCTCGGCCAGTGCCGCCTTGCCGCCGCTGACCTCGATGTCGCTGTAGGGGTTGTTCAGCTGCTTGGGCAGGAACGCCATCTTGACGCCGGTCGCGGCCGCGGCGTTCGGGTTCGCCGCCGCGGTGGACTGCTGGCCGCCGGAGCCGGCGTTGTCGTTCTTGGTCGTGCCACTGCACGCGGCCAGGACCAGCACCAGCCCGGCCGACACGGCACCTGTGAGGAGCCTGCCGGTGAGGAACCGTCGGGACATCTTCGTCACCTTTCCGGAGTTACCGCTTGCCGACGGCGACGCACTGCCGTGCGGGCCGAAGTCACGATGTTGGGGAGCAGGACCGACACGATGAGGAGCACGCCGGTCACGATGTTGAGGGCCTCGTTGGACACGTCCTGCAGGCGCAGGGCGTTCTGGAGCGAGGCCAGCAGGACCACCCCGGCGAGCACGCCGGGCAGCGTGCCCTTGCCGCCGAAGATGGACACGCCGCCGAGGAGCACGGCGGCCACGACGGCCAGTTCGATGCCGAAGCCGTTGTCGGCGCGGGCACTGGAGTACCGCAGCGTCCACAGCACCCCGGCGAGCCCGGCGACCGCGCCGCTGACGACGTACAGCCAGAACTTGAGGCGTCCGGTGCGGATGCCGGCGAACCGGGCCGCCTGCTCCCCCGCCCCGGCCGCGAAGACGCCGCGGCCGATCGGGGTCGCGTGCAGCACGACGCCGAAGATGAGCGCGACGACGACCAGCGGGATCAGCACGTTCGGGATCGGGCCGTCGCCGATCGTGCCGGTGACCCAGCTCGTGTAGGCCCGCGGGAAGTCCGCGACCGCGCCGTCCCCGAGCACCACGAACGCGAGGCCGCGGTACAGGGCCAGCGTGCCGATCGTGACCGCGAGGGACGGCAGCTTCAGCACGGTGACGAAGAAGCCGTTCAGCGCACCGAGGACCGCGCCGAGCACGATGCAGAGCGGGATGATCGTCTCGATCGACAGGCCCGCGTCCCACAGGGAGCCCATCACCGCCGACGTCAGGCCGAGCGTGCTCGCCACCGAGAGGTCGATCTCACCGGTGACGATGACGAACGTCATCGGCAGCGCGACCAGCGCGATGGGGAGCAGGTCGAGCAGCAGGAAGGTGAAGTTGCGGCTGGTGCCGAAGTTGTCCACGGCACCGGAGGCGATGATCAGGACGAGCACCGTCACGAGCACGACGGCGGCGTCCCAGCTGAGCAGCCTGCCGAGCCGGTTTCCCTGGTCAGACATGGGAATCCCTCTTCTTGAGTGCCTTGGCGACCCGGACAGCGACCAGCCGGTCGGCGCCGATGGCCAGCAGGATCAGCGCGCCGACGATCGCCTGCTGCCAGAACTGGTTGATGTCGAGCACGGCCAGTGCGCTGCCGATCACGGTCAGCAGCAGCGCGCCGAGGCCCGCGCCCCACACCGAGCCGCTGCCGCCGAACACCGCGACCCCGCCGACCACGGCCGCGGCGACGACGTTGAGCTCGTAGCCGGTGCCGGCGGCCGCGTCCACGGTGCCGAACCGGGCCGCGAACAACACGCCGGCCAGGCCCGCGAGGGCGCCGCTGACCAGGAACGCCACACTCGTGTTGCGGCCGACCTTGATGCCGGCCAGCTGCGCGGCCTGCGGGCTCGACCCCATGGCGTACAGCTCGCGCCCGGCGCGGTAGCTGCGCAGCACGATCCCGGCGGCGACCAGGACCAGCAGCGCGATCAGGACCAGCCACGGCACGCCCAGGATCGACGCCGTGCCGAAGTCCAAAAAGGACACCGGCAGCTTGTCGGCGTTGATCTGCTGCCCACCGGCCCAGAAGTAGCTGACCCCGCGGTAGGCGTACAGCGTCCCGAGCGTGACGACCAGCGCGGGCACCTGGCCGAACCGCACCAGGGCGCCGTTGACCAGGCCGCACACCGCGCCGACGCCGAGCCCCACCAGGATCGCGACGATCACCGGCAGGCCCGGGTTGTCCTTCATCAGCGTGCCGACGGCGAACGCCGCCAGGCCGAGCACCGAGCCGACCGACAGGTCGATGTTGCGGGTGATCATCACGATCGCCTGCCCGACGGCGAGCACCGCCAGGATCGCCGTCCCCAGCAGGATGTCGCGGATGCTCTGCCCGGACAGGAAGCGGGAGTTCTGCGTCGCGGTGAACGCGACCAGCACGATCAGGGCGAGGACGATGCCGGATTCGCGGGCCTTCAGCACGTTCGCGGTCCACGACCGTCGCTTGTGGACAGCCGGTCCGCCGGTCACGCGGGCCTCCTCGGTGACGGTCATGCGGCGGCCCCCTGCCCCATCGCGGCGAACATGACCGAGTCTTCGGTCGCCTCGGCGCGCGGGAGCTCGGCCACGATCCGGCCCTCCCGCATCACGAGCACGCGGTCGGCCATGCCCAGCACCTCCGGCAGTTCCGAGGACACCATCACGATCGCGACCCCTTCGGCGGCCAGCGACGACATCAGCCGGTGCACTTCGGCCTTCGTGCCGACGTCGATGCCGCGCGTCGGCTCGTCCACGATCAGCACCTTCGGCGCCATCGCCAGCCACTTGGCCAGCACGACCTTCTGCTGGTTCCCGCCCGAGAGCGTGCCGACGGGGTCGCCGAGCCGCCGGTACTTCGTGCGCAACCGCTCGGTCCAGTGCCGCGCCTCCTGGCGTTCGCTGCCGCCGGTCAGGAAGCCGAGCTTCGACAGCGCCCGCGAGCGCGGCAGCGTCACGTTCCGCTCGATCGAGAGGTCCATGATCAGGCCCTGCTGCCGCCGGTCCTCGGGGACCAGGGCCATCCCGGCGGCCATCGCGGCCCGCGACGAGTGCGCCTTGAGCTTCTTGCCGCTCACCTTGACGACACCCGCGTCCCGCTCGTCGACGCCGAAGACGGCCTGGACGACCTCCGAGCGGCCGGAGCCGACCAGCCCGGCGAACGCGACGATTTCGCCGGCGCGCACGGAGAACGAGATGTCGCGGAAGACGCCTTCGCGAGCCAGGCCCTCGACCTCGAGCACGACCGCGCCGGGTTCGACGTCCTGCTTGGGGAACAGCGCGTCGAGGTCGCGGCCGACCATGCGCTTCACCATCTCTTCGACGGTGACGTCCTCGAGCGCGTCGGTGGAGACGTGCTTGCCGTCGCGCATGATCGTCACGCACTGGCAGAGTTCGGTGATCTCCTCGAAGCGGTGCGAGATGAACATGATCGCCGCGCCTTCCTGGCGCAGCGTGCGGGCGACGGTGAACAGCCGCTCGACCTCGATCCGGGTCAGCGCGGCGGTCGGCTCGTCCATCACCAGCACGCGGGCGTCGGCGCTGAGCGCCTTGGCGATCTCGACGATCTGCTGGTCGGCGATCGACAATCCCCTGGCGGGCCGGGCGGGGTCGATCCGGACGCCGAGGCGGGCGAAGAGCCGCTCGGCCTCGGCGCGGATCGCCGCCCGGTCGATCCGGCCGAGGCTCTTGCGCGGGTGGCGGCCCATCACGATGTTTTCCGCGACGCTCAGGTCGGGGAACAGCGTCGGTTCCTGGTAGATCACCGCGATGCCGGCGGCCTTCGCGTCGGCGGGTGAGCCGAACTCGATCGCCTCGCCGTCCAGCAGCAGCGTGCCGTCGTCGGGTTTGTGCACCCCGGCCAGCATCTTGACGATCGTGGACTTGCCGGCGCCGTTCTCCCCGACCAGCGCGTGGGCCTCCCCGGCGTGCAGCCCGAAGCTCACGCCGGCGACGGCCGCGACCGCGCCGAACGACTTCGTCACGCCGCGCACCTCCAGCAGAGGGGCCCGGCCGGGGTGTGGGCGCGTCATCGCGACCTCCGGATTGAAAGGTTTCACAAATCTGGTGCGGTGAAGCTACTATGCGTCGGAAGAAGAAGTCAATGGATTGGCGCAGCCGTGGCCAAACGGCATCTCCTGCAGGTAGTCAGTGGTGATGTTACGTTTCAACGCCCGGGCTCAGCCGGTCCGAGAGGGGGCCGCATGGTGGTCAGGGAGCCCGGTGCCGAGCCGAGGGCCGCGGGGATGAAGGACGTGGCGGCCGCCGCCGGCGTCTCCCTCGGCACGGTGTCCAACGTGCTCAACCGGCCCGACCGGGTGAGCCCGGCGACCCGGGCGCGGGTCGAGGCCGCGATGGCCGAACTCCGGTTCGTGCGCAACGAATCCGCGCGCCAGCTGCGCGCCGGGCGCAGCCGCGTGCTGGCCTACGTCATGCTCGACGGCAGCAACCCGTTCTTCACCGACGTCGCGGCCGGCATGGAGGACGCCACCGACGCCGGTGACCTCTCGCTGTTCCTCTGCAACAGCGCCCACCAGCCGTCGCGCGAGGCGGCCTACCTCGGCCGGCTCGAGCAGCAGCGCGTCCAGGGCATCCTCATCACGCCGGTGGACCCGGACGCACCGGTGCTGCACGAGATCGCGCGCCGCGGCACGCCGGTGGTCGTCGTCGACCGCACCCCCGGCGGCACCGCGCTCTGCTCGGTCGCGGTCGACGACGTCCACGGCGGCGAGATCGCCGTGCGGCACCTGCTCGAACAGGGCCACGAGCGGATCGCCTTCGTCGGCAACCACCCGAGCGTCGGCCAGGTCCGCGACCGGCGGCTCGGCGCGATACGGGCGCTGGCCGCGGCCGGGCTCGGCCCGGACCACCTGGTCGACCTGACGACGTCGGCGCTGACCGTGGCCGACGGCCGGGGCGCCGGTGAACGGCTGGCCGGGCTGCCCGGGCCGGTCCGCCCGACCGCCGCGTTCTGCGCCAACGACCTGGTCGCGCTCGGCCTGCTGCAGACCTGCGCGAACCTCCGCATGCGCGTCCCGGACGACCTGGCGATCGTCGGCTACGACGACATCGAGTTCGCCGCGGCGGCCGCGGTCCCGCTGACGTCGGTCCGCCAGCCCCGCCGGCGGCTCGGCCGCACGGCCGCGGAGCTCCTGCTGGCGGAAACCACCGAAACCGGGCACGAGCACCGGCAGGTCGTCTTCACCCCCGAACTGGTGGTCCGCACCTCGACCCTGCGCTGAGCAACCCGCTGATCGTTTGTGACGTCTTACCGCGTGCAAGCGATAACACCAGCGAGCCCGCAGCAGGGAGGTCGCCGATGTCCGGCTGGCAACCGCGGCTGTCCCGGCGCGGGTTCCTCGCCGCGGGCGGGGCCGCGCTGCTCGGCGCCGCCGTCGCCGGGTCGACCGGCACCGCCGCCCCCGGCCCGGCCGCGGTGCGGCTGGGCGATTTCTGGCTGTTCGGGCGGTACGACGACGGCTGCACCGAGCTCGGGTTCGACGAGCTCGACCTCTCGCCGGTGCAGCTGCCCCACTGCGTGACGCCGCTTTCGTGGACCGGCTGGGACCCGGCGTCCTGGCAGGACCGCTGGATCTACCGCCGGCACTTCACGGCGTCGGCCGGCGACCGCCACACCGCGCGCTTCGACGGCGTCCTGACCGACGCCGAGGTGCACCTCAACGGCCGGCTCGTCGCCACCCACCACGGCGGCTACCTGCCCTTCGAGGTCGAGCTGCCGGACGTCGTGGCGGGCGACAACGTCCTCGCCGTGGTCGTCGACGGCCGGTGGGCGCTGGACGTCCCGCCGAACCTGCCGCGCAGCGCGGGGCCGTCGGTGATCGACTTCTACCAGCCGGCCGGGATCTACCGCCCGGCCACGATCGGCGCGGTGCCGCGGATCCGGCTGACCGACGTCTTCGCCCGGCCCGTCGACGTCCTCTCCCCCGGCCGGTCGCTGCACCTGGCGTGCACGCTCGACGCGCCGGTCGCCGGGCAGGTGACCGCGTCGGTGCGCCAGGGGGGCCGCGAAATCGCCCACGGCGGCGCGCCGGTGGCCGGCAAGACCGTCGAGTTCGACGTCGGCGGGCTCGACGGCGTCCGGCTCTGGGACGTCGAGGACCCGGCCCTGTGCGACGTCGTCGTGACCGTCCGGTCCGGGCTGCGGGTGCTCGACCAGCGGGTGGTGCGGACCGGGTTCCGCGACGCACGGTTCACCACCGAAGGCTTCTTCCTCAACGGCCGCCGGCTGAAGCTGTTCGGCCTCAACCGCCACCAGTGGTACCCGTTCGCCGGCGGCGCCATGCCGGACCGCGTGCAGCGGCGGGACGCGGAGATCCTGCGCCGCGAGCTCAACTGCACCATGGTCCGCTGCTCGCACTACCCGCAGTCGAGCGCGTTCCTCGACGCCTGCGACGAGCTGGGCCTGCTGGTGTGGGAGGAGATCCCGGGCTGGGGGCACGTCGGGGACGACGCGTGGCAGCGGCAGAACCTGGCCGACGTCGCCGGGATGGTCGTGCGCGACCGCAACCACCCGAGCATCGTCGTGTGGGGCACGCGGGTGAACGAGGCCAACGGCACGACGGCGATGTACGGGCGCACCGGGCGGCTGGCCCGGCAGCTCGACCCGTCCCGGCCGACGAGCGGGGCGCTGGCCAGCACCACGGGCGCGCGGTACGCCGGCGGCGACGTCGAGATCCTGGCCTACAACGACTACACCGCCCGGCGCGGGGCGCCCTTCCAGCTGCGCCCGCCGCGGCCGGGGGTGCCGTACCTGGTGACGGAGGCGATCGGCACGCTCGCCGGGGCCCGCGCGTACCGCCGCACGGACACCCCCGGCGTCCGGCAGCAGCAGGCGGAGCTGCACGCGAAGGCCCACGAGCTGGCGGCCGCCGACGACCGCTACTGCGGGCTGCTGGCCTGGTGCGCGTTCGACTACCCGTCGGGCTGGCAGCGGGCGGTCGGCGGGCTGAAGTACGCGGGCGTGTCGGACATCTTCCGGATCCCCAAGCCCGCGGCGGCTTTCTACGCCTCGCAGGTCGACCCGGCCGTGCGGGCGGTCGTCGAGCCCGGGTTCTCGTGGGACTTCACCGCTCAGCCGGCCGGGCCCGGGGCACGCGCGACGATCTGGTCGAACTGCGACCGCCTGCTGCTGTTCCTCGACGACCGGCCCGCCGGCGAGGCGCGCAGCCGGCGTGACGACTTCCCGCACCTGCGGTACCCGCCGTTCGCGGCCGACCTCGTCGTGCCGAAGGGGCAGCGGCCGCAGCTGCGCATCGACGGCTACCTGGGCGGGCGGCTGGTGCTCAGCCGCCGGTTCAGCGGCGACCGGGGTGCGGACGTGCTCAGCTGCGTGCCCGACGACCCGGAGCTGCGGGCCGACGGCGCCGACGCGACCCGGGTGGTCGTGGCGGCGAGGGACCGGTTCGGGACGCTGCGCGCGGGAACGGGCGGCGTCGTGACCCTGGAGCTGACCGGACCGGGCGACCTGATCGGCGACCCGACGCTGGACTTCGGCGCGACCGGGGGCGCGGCGGCGGTGTGGCTGCGGCCGTTCGCGGGGCCGCCGGGAACGCTCACGCTGACGGCCCGGCACGAAAAGCTGGGCTCCGCAACGGCGACGGTCCGCTTGACGCGGGACTCGACCCGCTCCTGAGGCCGCCGGACCGGTCGGCTCGCGTACCCAGGCGGTCGGCTCGCGGGGTCACTGTTCGGTGAGGACGGCCGCCAGCACCGCGGCCTGGCTGATCGAGGGGGAACCGCTGGCCGTCAGGAGGGTCACCGGGCCGTCGCCGGCCAGGGCGCGCAGGCGGTCGAGGGCGGCCGCGCGGTCGGGTTCGCGCAGCTCGGCGCGGTAGCGCTCGGCGAACTCCGCGAACCGCTCGGGGTCGTGGCCGTACCAGGTGCGCAGCTCGTCGGACGGGGCGAGGCCGCGGTACCAGCCGTCGAGGACCACCGCGGTCCGGGCGGTGCCGCGCGGCCAGAGGCGTTCGACGAGCACGCGGACGCCGTCGGCGGGCCCGGCCGGGTCGGCCAGGCGCGCCACCCGGACGACCGTCGGCTGCATGCGCGCATTCTGCGTCGCACCCGCCCGGGCCGCCACCGGAGACGCGGCGACCGCACAAGGGCCACCACGGCGATCGTGGAGGGATCGCCGTGGTGGTCCTACCCCCAGCTCGTGCCGCCCGGGAAGCGACAGCCGAATCCGCCGGTACCCACCGGCGGCCGAGCCGGCCGCGGACATCGTCGGGAGCGTGCCCGGCGGCCCCGCCAGGATGACGGACCGGCACTGCACCGGGCTTGCAGTACGCTTGCAGCCCCCGATCGGGTGAATGGAGGTGACCGGGTGGAGTTCCGCGTCCTCGGCGCCGTCGAGGCGGCGGCGGACGGCGACCCGGTCGACCTCGGCTCCCGCAAGCAACGCCTTGTCCTCGCCGTCCTGCTCCTGGAGACCCCGCACCCGGTCGCCTTGGACCACCTCGTGGACCTGCTCTGGCCCGACGATCCCCCGGCGAGCGCGCGCAACACCGTCCAGGCGCTGATCTCGCGGCTGCGTGCGGTGTTCCGCGCCGCCGACGGCCCCGAGCTGGTCACCGAAGGGCACGGGTACGTCCTGCGCGCCGACCCCGGGACCGTCGACGCCCACCGGTTCACCGGGCTCGTCCGCCGGGCCCGCGCGGCCGACGACGAGACCGCCGTCGCCCTGCTCGACGAGGCCCTGGCGCTCTGGCGGGGTGACGCGCTGGCCGGCGCCGCCTCGGCCGACGTCGCCGGGCGGCTGCTGGCCGGGCTGACCGAGGCCCGCTGGAGCGCGCTGGAGGACCGCATCGACGCGCAGCTGCGGCTCGGCCGGGGCCGGGACGTGCTCGCCGAGCTGACGACGCTGGTCGCCGCGCACCCGCTGCGGCAGCGGTTCGTCGGCCAGCTGATGCTCGCGCTGTACCGCGAAGGCCGCACCCACGCCGCACTCGCCGCCTTCCGCGGCCTGCGCGCCCGGCTCGTCACCGAGCTCGGGCTCGACCCGGTGCCCGAGCTGGCCCGCCTGGAGGCGGCGATCCTGGCCGCCGACCCGGCGCTGGACCCGGTGCCGGAGCTCGGGACCGAGCCGGTGCGCCCGGCCCAGCTGCCCCACGACGTCCGCGGCTTCACCGGCCGCACCGCCGAACTGGCCCGGCTCGGCGAACCGGCCGGCCCCGGCGCGGACATCCGCGTGGTCACCGGCACCGCGGGGGTCGGCAAGACCGCGCTCGCCGTCCGGTGGGCGCACCGCGTCCGCGACCGGTTCCCCGACGGCCAGCTCTACCTCGATCTGCGCGGGTTCGACCCCGACCACGAGCCGCTCACCCCGGCCGTCGCCGCCGCGCAGCTGCTGCGGGCCCTGGGCACCGACCCGCGCGCGATCCCGCCGGACCCGGACAGCCGCACGGCGCTGTGGCGTTCGCTGCTGGCCGACCGGCAGGTGCTCGTCCTGCTCGACAACGCCCGCGACAGCGCGCAGGTGACGCCGCTGCTGCCGCCGTCGGGCACGGTGCTCGTCACCAGCCGGCAGCGGCTCGGCGACCTCATCGCCCGCACCGGCGCCACGGCGGTACCGCTGTCCGTGCTGCCGGCCGAGGATTCCCGGCAGCTGCTGGAGACGGTGCTCGGGCCGCCCGCGGTCGCCGCCGAACCGGCCGCGGCGGCGGAGCTGGCCCGGCTGTGCGGGCACCTCCCGCTGGCCCTGCGGCTGGCCGCGGCGAACGTCGGCGAGGTGTCCGGGATCGCCGAGCTGGCCCGGGAACTGGCCGACGGCGACCCCCTCGCCGGGCTGAGCGTCGACGGCGCCGAGGAAAGCGCCGTGACGACGGCGTTTTCGGTGTCCTACCGGGCGCTGCCGGCCGAGCACCGGCTGCTGTTCCGGCGGCTCGCGCTGGTGCCGGGCCAGACGTTCACCGCGCCGGTCGCCGCACGGCTCGCCGCCGTCGCGGACGGACGCGCCGGGCAGCAGCTCAAGGCCCTCACCGCGGCGAACCTCGTCGAACGGCACCTGCCCGGCCGCTACCGCTTCCACGACCTGCTGCGCAGCTACGCGGGCGGGCGCGCCGAGGCCGACGACTCCCCCGCCGAGGCGGACGCGGCGCGGCGGCGGCTGTTCGAGCACTACCTCGCGACGGCGGACGCGGCGGGCCGCCTGCTCATCCCGCACTTCCTCCGGCTGCCCCGGCCCGAACCGGCGCAGCCGTTCGAGGGCACCGAGGACGCGCTGGCGTGGCTGGACACGGAGTGGCCGAACCTCGCCGCGGCCGTCGAGCACGCGGCGGGACCGGGCCCGCGCGAGTACGCGTGGCACCTGGCCGACGCGCTGCGGGCGTTCTTCCACCACCGCGGTCACCACACGGAGTGGATCGACACGGCCACGACGGCGCTGACCGCGGCCCAGGCGGCCGGCGACGAGCGGGCGCAAGCGGCGATGCGGTTGTCCATCGCGCTGGCCGGGGTCAACAGCGGCCGCTACGCCGACGCCCGCGCGCACCTGACGACGGTCCTGGCCGACGGGCTGGCGGCGGACTGGCCGGCCGGGCGCGCCGCGGCGCTCAACAACCTGAGCGCCGTGCACCAGCGTCTCGGCGACGCGCACGAGGCGATCGCGTGCGGCTCGGAAGCGTTGCGGCTGTGCGAAGAGGGTGGCCTGCCGGGCATCACGATGGCGCTGGCCAACCTCGGGTTCGCCTGCGGCCAGGTCGGTGACTTCGACGCGGCGCTCGGCCACTTCGGCCGCGCCCTGGACATCGCCGAACGCGACGGCGCCCGGTTCGGCGTGGCCGTGCTGCTGGTCGACCTCGGCCACGTCCACCGCGACCTCGGCCACCCCGTCGCGGCCGAGTTCTACGAGCGGGCGCTGACGGCCAACCGCGAACTCGGTTACCAGTACGGCGAAGCCGCGGCGCTGTCCGGCCGGGCGGTCATGGAGGCCCGGGCGGGCGACGCGACCCGGGCCCTGGCCGACGCGGCCGAAGGCGTGGAGCTGACCCGGCGCATCGGCGACCGCGGCACCGAGGCGTCGGCGTTGGCCGCACTGGGCGAAACCTGCCTCCGCCTCGGCCGCCCGGCGGACGCGGTGTCGCATTTGGCCGCGGCGCTGGAGATCGCTCGCGAGACCAGCTTCACGTGGTGCGAAGCGGCCGCGTTGACAGGCCTCGCCGAAGCCGCTTTCGCCGTGGGTGACGCGGAAGGGGCGCGCACCCACGGCGAAGCGGCGGTCAAGCTCGCCGCCCAGGCGGGCTACCGCCCCCTGGAAACCCGGGCGGCGAGCACCCTCGCGGAATCGACCCGCTGAAGGTTCGGCAGGCCGGGCAGCCGGACTTTCCCGTGCATACACGGCGAAACGGTCACCGAACCCGACTCTTGGCGGGTTCCGCCCGTCCGGGACGCAGAGGACGCTTCTCCTGGCTCCCAGGGGCGGAGCCGGGAAAGGACGACCTCCATGAGATCGAGGGTGCTTTCTGCTGCGCTCGGCGCGGCCATCGGCCTGCTGGGCACCGTCGCCGTCGCCGCGCCGGCCCAGGCCGCCGCGGTCTGCGGCGACCAGCTCGTCGGCAACGGCGGTTTCGAGAGCGGCACCGCGCCGTGGACCCAGACCAGCGGGGTCATCTCCGCCGCCACCACCGCGGAACCCGCGCACAGCGGGACGATGGACGCCTGGCTGGACGGCACCGGCAGCACGCACACCGACACCCTGTCCCAGGCGCTGACGCTGCCCGCCGGCTGCGCGTCCGCGACCCTGTCGTGGTGGTCGCACATCGACACCCAGGAGACGACGACCACCACCAAGTACGACAAGCTGGTGGTCCAGGCCGGCGCCGACACCCTGGCCGGCTATTCGAACCTGGACAAGAACACCGGCTACGTCCAGCGCACTGTGGACGTCTCGCGCTACCTCGGCCAGACGGTCACGCTGAAGATCACCGGCACCGAAGACTCCAGTCTGGCCACCAACTTCCTGCTCGACGACTTCGCGCTGACCACCACCGGGACGAGCAACCCGCAGTCGCCGGTCGTCACCTCGCCGGGCGCGCAGACCGGCGCCGTCGGCCAGGCCGCGTCGCTGCAGATCCAGGCGAGTGACCCGCAGGGCGACGCGCTCACCTACAGCGCCACCGGACTGCCGGCGGGCCTGGCGATCGGCGCGAGCACCGGCAAGATCACCGGCACGCCGACCACCGCGGGCACGTCCTCGGTGACCGTGACGGCGAAGGACCCGGCCGGCAACAGCGGCAGCGCCACCTTCACCTGGACGATCACCGCGGCCCCCGCGGACTCCACGCGCACGCCGGTCAACCCCGCCTACACCGTGAACCTGACGTCGAACACCGCGGGCGACACGTGGACCGGGCACCAGAGCGTCAGCTTCACCAACGGCTCGGCGACCGCGCTGCCCGAGGTGTACCTGCGGCTCTGGGACAACTACCACGGCAGCTGCCCGAGCACGCCGATCACGGTCACGAACGTCACCGGCGGCACGCCGTCCGCGTTGAGCGTGAACTGCACGGCGCTGAAGATCACGCTGCCCGCGCCGCTGGCCCAGGGCCAGTCGGCGAGCATCGGGTTCGACCTGAGCATCGTCGTGCCCAGCGGCGCCGACCGGTTCGGCCACGACGGCGCGTTCAACATGATCGGCAACGCGCTGCCGGTGCTCGCGGTCCGCGACGGCGCGGGCTGGCACCTCGACCCGTACACGAACAACGGCGAGTCGTTCTACACGGTGATCAGCGACTTCGACGTCACCCTGGTGCACCCGACGTCGCTGCTGACCCCGGCCACCGGGACGTCGACCGAGACGACCAGCGGCAGCACGACCACCACGCACGCCGTGGCGCCGAAGGTGCGGGACTTCGCGTGGGGCGCCGGCCCGTTCGCGAAGATCAGCACGACGTCCGGCAAGGGCGTGCGGGTCAACGTCTACTCGGTCAGCGGGATCTCCACCAGCAGCGCCAACCAGATGCTGACGCTGGCCGCCGACGCCATCGACGTCCACTCGGGCCGCTTCGGCGACTACCCGTACGGCGAGGTGGACGTGGTGCTGGACAACAACTTCTGGTTCGGCGGCATGGAGTACCCGGGCTTCGTGATGGACCTCGTGTCGACCACGGCGCTCCCCCACGAGCTGGCGCACCAGTGGTTCTACGGGATCGTCGGTGACGACGAGTACAACTCGCCGTGGCTGGACGAGAGCTTCACCGACTACGCCACCGACCTCTACCGCGGGATCACCGGCAGCGGCTGCGGCATCACCTGGCAGTCGAGTGCGGAGAAGCTGACCAACTCGATGGCCTACTGGGACGCGCATTCGTCCCGGTACTCCACGGTCGTCTACAACTACGGCAAGTGCACCCTGCACGACCTGCGGCGGCTGATCGGCGACACGGCGATGGCGAACCTGCTGAAGTCGTACGCGCAGTCGCACTGGTACGGCGTGTCGACGACGGCGGAGTTCAAGGCCGCGGCGCAGGCGGCGGCGGGGTCGACCGACCTGACGTCGTTCTGGGCCTCGCACCGAGTCGAGGGCTGAAAACCGGTTGGAATTCCCCGTCCGCGTCCGCCACTGTGGGGACGTGGACGGGGAACGGCTGTTTTGCGATGTCGGGTTGGCGCGGCGGATCGAACACGCGGAGGCGCGGTTCGTCGCCGCGTGCAGCAGCTCCGCGCGCGTGCGGCTCGGCGATGACGCCGGGTTCGTGCGCCCGCTCGCCGGTGGTGTCGCCAGCTTCGCCGAGGCGGACTCGCCGTTCAACAAGGTCGCGGGCCTCGGTTTCGCCGGCCTGCCCGAAGACCTGGACGAGGTCGAAGCGGCCTTCGCCGAGCTGGGCTCGCCGGTGCAGGTCGAGCTGAGCCACCTGGCCGATCCCGTCGTCGGGGCGTTCCTGACCGCGCGCGGCTACCGGCTGGAGTCCTACGAGAACGTGCTCGGCCGGCGCCTCGGCGGCCCGGTGGAAGCCGCCGGCGGCGAGGTCCGGCCCTGCCGGGACGACGAGCTGGAGGCCTGGCTGGCCGCCATCGCCGACGCCTCCATGGTCACCGACACCGAAGGGCTGCCTTCGCACGAAGACTTCTCCCCCGGGATCATCGTGAACGCGCTGCGGGACATGGCCGGGGTCCGGCGGTACACCGCGGAACGGAACGGCGAGTTCGCCGGCGGTGCGAGCTTCCGGATCACCGACGGGATCGCGCAGTTCGCCGGCGCCGCGACCATGCCCGCCCACCGCCGCCGCGGCGTCCAGACGGCCCTGCTGCGCACCCGGCTCGCCGCCGCCACCGCCGCCGGGTGCGACGTCGCCATCGTCACCACGCTGCCGGGGTCGAAGTCGCAGCAGAACGCGCAGCGGCAGGGGTTCGACCTGCTCTACGCGCGGGCGATCCTGGTGAAGGGCACCTCGGCGACGAGTTCCTCCGGTGCGGAGAGCCGCCAGGCTTCGTAGAGGAGCTCGGCGAGTTCGTCAGCGTCGATGCCGTCGAGGTACACGACCACCCAGCCGAACCCGCCGGCGGTGAACTGCACCTCGAACACGTCCGGGCGTTCCGAGACGAGCGCCAGCTGCTCGGAGACGGTCTGCTTGAGGCCGACCGTCCGGGTGCGCGGCCAGAAGTAGCCGAACCGCTTGCCGCGCACGCTGAACGACGAGTAGTCGCGCGCTTCCGACCGCTGGACCTCCACCAGCGTGCCGAGCAGCTGCTCGAGTTCCCGGACCTGGACCGTCACCGTCGTGCCCCCTCCTTCTCCGGCGACCACCGTAGCGCGCCGGTACCGTGCCCGGACATGAGCGATCCCGAAGGCGGGGGCGACGTCGTGGTCAAGCACGGCCACGCCCCCGGCGCGACGGCGGCCGAGGTGGCGGGCCTGCGCTGGCTGGCGGCGGCGGGCACGGTGCCGGTGCCCGCCGTGCGCAGCCACGACACCGACCGGCTGGTCATCGACCGCGTCCCGGCCGGGCGTCCGTCGGCCGCGGCGGCGGAGCGCTTCGGCCGCGGGCTGGCCGGGCTGCACGCCGCGGGCGCCCCGGCGTTCGGGGCGCCGCCGCCGGACGGACCCGCGGACGCCTGGATCGGCCGGGCGCCGATGGCGAACGTCCCGGCCGGCGACTGGGCTTCCTGGTACGCGTCGGACCGCGTGCTGCCTTACGTGCGGCTGGCGGTGGACGCGGGGACGTTCGGCCGCGCCGAAGCGGCGGTGTTCGAGCGGGCCTGCGCGCGCATCCCGGCGTCGGCCGAGCCACCCGCGCGGCTGCACGGCGACCTGTGGACCGGCAACGTCCTGTGGGACGGGCGCGAGGCGTGGCTGATCGACCCGGCCGCCCACGGCGGGCACCGCGAGACGGACCTGGCGATGCTGCACCTGTTCGGCTGCCCGCACCTGGACCGCGTCGTCGCCGCCTACGACGAGGCCGCGCCCCTGGCGGCCGGCTGGCGCGACCGGACCGGGCTGCACCAGCTGTTCCCGCTGCTGGTCCACACGGTCCTGTTCGGACAGTCCTATGCGGACCAGGCGGTGGCGGCGGCCCGCTCGTTCTAGCAGTGGTCCAGCATGGTTCCCAGTGCGTTCTTCTCGGGGACGGTGATGGTGAGGCCGTAGTTGGTCTTGACGACGATCCAGTCGGTGGCGTAGGTGCACCAGTACGAGACCAGCGGCGGCTTCCAGGCGTCCGGGGCCTTGTCGCTCTTCTGCTCGTTGAGGTTGTCGGTGACGGCCTTCAGCTGCGGGCGGACGAGGTCGTTGGCGAACTGCTCACGCCGTTGCTTGGTCCACGACTTGGCGCCGCTGATCCACGCCTGCCCGAGCGGCACGACGTGGTCGATGTCCACATCGGACGCCTTGTGCCAGGTCTGGCCGTCGTAGGGGCTGACCCAGGTGCCGGACTTCGGGGCGCACTGGGCGTCGGTCTTGACGTCCTTGCCGTCGCGCTTGAGCACCTGCTCGCGGGTGTCGCAGTTGGCGTCGACCTTGTCCCAGTGCGGGAACTCGTCGCGGCTGTAGCCGTCCATGGTCCCGCGCACGGCGACCTTGAGGGCGGCGAGCTGGCTGCGGGCCTCGGTGGGCGAGACCGGCGGGGCGGCGGCTGTCCCGGGTGCCTGGGTGGTCATCCCGTCGGCGAGCTTGCACCCCGTGAGGGACGCACCCGCGAGGAGGGCGAGAAGGACAAGCGCTCGGGTGCGCGGCATCGTGAACCCCTTTCGGATCTACCGGGAGGTGCCCAGCGGATGCTCCGGGGAAACGGTGCAGATGGCCTAGTTGAAACGATCCGAACGGGTCAAGACCCGTGGAAGACCTGCGCAACGAACACGGCGGCCACGATCCCGGCGGCCACGAGCACGGTGAGCACGAAGACGAGGCCCCACGGAACCTGCCGAATGGGCCGAGGCCGCGGAAAGACGGCCGAGCTGGCCCCCCGCACGGGCGCGATCCAGGCGGTTTCGTCGTCGACGACCACGGGCACCGGCGCGGGCGGGAGGGGAACGACGGCGGGCAGCTCCGGCAGCCGGGAGCGCACGGGAAGCCGCGCGGGAAAGCCATCGGCCAGCAGCGCGGCCCGGGGCGGCGCGAGGTGGGCGAGGGAGAGGGCGTAGCAGGCGTCGAGGATGTCGTCGGCGGACCAGACGGTCCGCCACCGGTTGTGCTGGCCGATGATCCGCCGCAGGCTGCGCGGATGGGCGAGGACGACGGCGACACCGGGGACGGGATCGGGTTCACGCCAGCGGAAGGCGGGGACGGGTGGGGGCCCGGGTGGAGTGGCGGGCGGTTCGGGCGCTGGGTCGAGGCTCGCGGGTGGGACTGCTCCCGGGCGAGGCTGGGTGCCGGACGATCCGGGCGCCGCGTCGAGGTTCTCGGGTGGCTCTGTCGCCGGGCCGGACCGAGTGGCGAGTGGTTGGGGCACCGGCGGCACCACCGCCACCAGCCCCGTCACATACTGCCCACCCTCATGCCCGGCCAGCGCGCCCTTCGCCGCCTCCACCGCCGCCCCCGTGCGGTCTCCCGGGCCCGGCCACTCCCCCGGCCCCGGCGCGTGGGCCGCGATCACCACCACGCCGCTCCGCGTGAACACCAGCGCGTCCACGAAGCGGGCGCCCAGCCGGCTCGGCAGGCTCACCCCCACCAACGCCAGTCCCGTCAGGTGGTCGGGTCCGGGCCCCCACGAACGGAGCAACTCCACCAGGTGCCCCACCGCCGGGGGCAGCACCCGGTCCTCGCCGGTGCGCTGGAGAGCCACGAGCACGCCGGCACACCTCCCACGACGAAACGGCGAGCGCTTCCTCGAAGGTAAGAGGCAACCCGCCTCCGTCCCAGCAGCCGAACGAGTGGTCGATCACCACGGTGGGTAGCCGAAGCTCAGTCCACAGTGGACGAAACTAGGGCCGCGGGGTGTTGCGAAGGTTGGCCCGGGCCAGGTCGACCATCTTGCCGACACCCCCGTTGAGCACCGTTTTCGTCGCGCCCAGGGCGAATCCGCGGACCATTTCGCCGGTGATCCGCGGCGGGATCGACAGCGCGTTCGGGTCCGTCACCACTTCGACCACCGCCGGGCCCGGGTGGGCGAACGCCTTCTCCAGCGCGCCGCGGACCTCGGCCGGGTCCTCGACCCGCTCCGCGAACACGCCGCACGCCGCCGCGATCGCCGCAAAATCGACCGGGGCGTGGTCGGTGCCGAAGTCCGGGAGGCCGTCGACCAGCATTTCCAGCTTCACCATGCCCAGCGTGGCGTTGTTGAACACCACCACCTTCACCGGGACGTCGTACGCCGGCAGCGTCAGCAGGTCGCCCATCAGCATCGCGAGCCCGCCGTCGCCCGAGAGCGACACCACCTGGCGGCCCGGCTGGGACAGCTGCGCGCCGATCGCGTGCGGCAGCGCGTTCGCCATGCTGCCGTGCCGGAACGAACCCAGCACGCGGCGGCGGCCGTTCGGGGTCAGGTACCGCGCCGCCCAGACGTTGCCCATGCCGGTGTCGACGGTGAACACCGCGTCGTCGGCGGCGACCTCGTCGAGCACCGAAGCGACGTACTCCGGGTGGATCGGGCGCCGGTGTTCGATCTTCGTCGTGTACGCGCCGACGACCTTCTCCAGCTTCCGCACGTGCTCGCGCAGCATCCGGTCGAGGAACGCGCGGTCATCCCGAGGCCGCAGCAGCGGCAGCAGAGCGCGCAGCGTCTCACGCACGTCGCCGTGCACCGCCAGGTCCAGCGGTGTGCGGCGGCCGAGCCTCGAAGCGTCGTGGTCGAGCTGGATCGTGCGCGCCTGCGGGAGGAAGTTGTCGTACGGGAAGTCCGTGCCCAGCAGCACGATCCGGTCGGCCTCGTGCATCGCGTCGTAGCAGGCGCCGTAGCCGAGCAGGCCGCTCATGCCGACGTCGAACGGGTTGTCGTACTGGATCCACTCCTTGCCGCCGAGCGAGTGCCCGACCGGCGCGGCGAGCTTTTCCGCCAGCGCCATGACCTCCTCGTGCGCGCCGCGGACGCCCGCGCCGGCGAACAGCATCACCTTCTCGCCGGAATTCAGCAGGTCCGCGAGCTCCTGGACGGTCTCCGGCGCAGGCACCGCGGGCGACGGCGTCACCAGCGGAAGCCGCTCGCTCAGCGGGCCGGTGGCCTTGCGGTCGGCGAGGTCGCCCGGGATCGTCAGCACCGCGACACCGCCCTTGCCGACGGCGGCCTGGGTGGCGATCCGCAGCAGCCGCGGCAGCTGCGCCGGGTCCGCCACCACCTCGCTGAAGTGACTGCATTCGGCGAACAGCCGGTCCGGGTGCGTCTCCTGGAAGAAGCCGGTGCCGATCTGGTTGGACGGGATGTGCGACGCGATCGCCAGCACCGGCGCGCCCGAGCGGTGGGCGTCGAACAGGCCGTTGATCAGGTGCAGGTTGCCCGGGCCGCAGCTGCCGGCGCAGACGGCGAGCTTGCCGGTGACCTGCGCCTCGGCCGCCGCGGCGAAGGCGGCGGTCTCCTCGTGGCGCACGTGCACCCAGTCGATGCCGTCGGTGCGGCGGACGGCGTCGACGATCGGGTTGAGGCTGTCGCCGACGATGCCGTAGATGCGCTCGACGCCCGCGTCCCGCAGGGTCCTGACCAGTTGTTCTGCCACGGTAGCCATACCTCCAGCCTGCCCCGGGATGATCGATGCGTCCAATGCCTGATTGGCTGAAAATCCATACACTGGACGCATGGACATCGAGACGCTGCGGCTCTTCCGGGAGGTCGCCGCGGGCGCGACGGTCACGGAGACCGCGGCGCGGGGTCACCTCACCCAGCCCGCGCTGTCCCGGGCCCTGCGCCGCCTCGAGCGCGACGCCGGCGCCGAGCTGTTCCGCCGGTCCGGGCGGGTGCTGCGGCTGACGCCGGCCGGGCACGCCTTCCGGCGGCACGCCGACCTCGTGCTCGACCAGCTCGACCAGGGCCTGCGCGAGGTCGGCGAGATCGTCGCGCCGGGCACCGGGGTCGTCCCGCTGGCGTTCCTGCACACCTTCGGCACCTGGCTCGTGCCCGAGGTGCTGCGCGGCTTCCTGCAGGAGCACCCCGGCGCCCGCTTCGAACTGCGGCAGCACGGCGAGGCCGGCCTGGAGGCGGAACTGCTCGACGGCACCGCGGACCTGGTCATCACCAGCGGCGACCCCGGGCACCCGCAGCTGCACTGGTCCCGGCTGCTCGTCGAGCCGCTGCGGCTCGCGGTCCCGCCGCGCCACCGGCTCGCCGGGCGCCGCCGGGTCCGCCTCGCCGACGTCGCCGGCGAGCCGTTCATCCTCCTGCGACCGGGTTACGCCCTGCGCGAGACGACCGAGCGGCTGTGCGCCGAAGCCGGATTCGTCCCGCGCACCGGGTTCGAGGGCGACGAGGTCGAGACGTTGCGCGGGCTCGTCACCGCCGGGCTCGGGGTGTCGGTGCTGCCGCTGCCGCACACCGCGGCGTTTCCGGCGCCGCACCTGGAACTGACCGATGTGGACGCTGCCCGCGACATCGGCCTCGCCTGGGCGACCGGGCGGAAACTCCCACCATTGAGCGAAACCTTCCGCCGGCACGTGCTGACCGCGGCCCCCACGCTGGTCCCGGCACCCCTCGACCGTCCACAAGGGACGATGTGAGAAGTGCCCTGCGGGGCCGCGGAACGCCCCGCGGTGTGACAGGGTGGAGGCATGGTCGCCGCGCTGAGATCCTTCCTGCTGTCCTGGACCTCCGTCACCCCGGTGCTCGGCGTGCTCGTGCTGGCGCTGTCGTGGGGCCGCGACCTCGGCCCGGTCTTCGTGGCGGTCGTCGCCGTCGCGCTGGGGGCGACCGTCCTGGCCGCGGTGCACCACGCCGAGGTCGTCGCCCACCGGGTGGGGGAACCGTTCGGCTCGCTGGTGCTCGCGGTCGCGGTCACCGTCATCGAGGTCGCGCTGATCGTCACGATGATGGTCTCCGGCGGCCCGGAAGCCGGTTCGCTGGCGCGGGACACCGTGTTCGCGGCCGTCATGATCACCACCAACGGCATCGTCGGCATCTCGCTGTTCGTCGGCGCCCGCCGGTACGGCTCGACGCTGTTCAACTCCGAAGGCAGCGGCGCCGCGCTGGCCACGGTCGCGACACTGGCCACGCTGAGCCTGGTGCTGCCGGCGTTCACCTCCAGCACCCCCGGACCGGCGTTCTCCCCCACGCAGCTGACGTTCGCGGCGCTGGCGTCCCTGGCGCTGTACGGGACGTTCGTGCTGACGCAGACGGTCCGCCACCGCGACTTCTTCCTCCCGGTGGCGGCCGACGGCGCCGTCAAGGAGGACGACCACGCCGACCCGCCGACCGACCGGGCGGCGCTGGGCAGCCTGGCGCTGCTGCTGGTCGCGCTGGTCGCGGTGGTCGGGCTGGCGAAGGTGGAGTCCCCCGCGATCGAGGCGGGCGTGCGCGCGGCCGGGTTCCCGCAGTCGTTCGTCGGGGTGGTGATCGCGCTGCTGGTCCTGCTGCCGGAGACCCTGGCGGCGGTCCGCGCGGCCCAGCGCGACCGGATGCAGATCAGCCTCAACCTGGCCTACGGCTCGGCGATCGCCAGCATCGGCCTGACGATCCCGGCGATCGCGCTGGCGTCGCTGTGGCTGCCGGGCCAGCTCCTGCTCGGCCTGGGTTCGACGCAGATCGTGCTGCTGGCGCTGACGGTGGTGGTGAGCGTCCTGACGGTGGTCCCGGGCCGAGCAACCCGCCTCCAGGGCGGCGTGCACCTGGTCCTGCTGGCGGGCTTCCTCGTGCTGGCCATCAACCCCTGACGGTGATCACCTCGATGCCGACCACGCACGTGTCGTCGTCGGTGTCCGCCGTGCTGTACGTCAGGAGCCGGTCCAGCTGGTGCTCCAGGCCGCCGTCGTGGCCGTCGACCAGGGTGACCAGGCGGGACACCGAATCCTGGACCGGGCGGTCGCGGCGCTCGATCAGGCCGTCGGTGTAGATCAGCAGGATGTCGCCCTCGGCCAGCTGGAGCTCGTCCTCCTGGTACACCACGTCGCGGACCGCGCCCAGCAGGGAGCCGCGGATCAGCGGCAACGTCGTCGCCGTGCCGTCGCGGTGGCGGACGATCGGGGGCAGGTGGCCCGCGCGGGCCCAGCGCAGCCGGCGGCTGGCCGGGTCGTACACCGCCGCGACCGCGGTCGCGGTGACGTGGTCGGTGAGGTGGTAGGCCACCAGGTTCAGCCAGGTCAGCAGCTGGGCCGGCCCGGCGCCGGTCGCCGCGAGGCCGCGCAGGGCGTTGCGCAGGCTCACCATGCCCGTCGCCGCGTCGATGCCGTGGCCGGCGACGTCGCCGACGCACAGCAGGACCTCGCCCGTCGGCAACGCGACCGCGTCGTACCAGTCGCCGCCGACCAGGTGCTCCTTCTCCGCCGGGCGGTAGCGGACCGCCGCGCGCAGGCCCGGCATGTCGATCGGCCCCTTGGCCGGCGGCATGATCGCGTGCTGCAGCTGCAGCGCGAGCCGGTTGCGCTCCATCGCCTGCTGCTCGGTCTCGGCCAGCCTGTCCCGCGTCGCCGCCAGCGCCACCTCGGTCCAGTGCTGCGACGAAACGTCCTGGTAGGCGCCGCGGACCGCGACCAGCTCGCCGCGGCCGTCGACGACCGGCTCGGCGACCACCCGGATGTGCCGGGCGACGCCGTCGGAGCGCTGCAGCCGGAACGCCGTCGACGACGGGCGCTTGTGGTGCAGCACCGCCCGCAGGAACCGGCCGATCGCCGGGGCGTCGTCGGAGTGCGCGTGCGTGGCCAGCTCGTGCAGCGAAAGCGGCGCGGCGTTCGGCGGCAGGCCGTACAGCGCGAACAGCTCGGTGTTCCAGGTGATCACGCCGGTGACGACGTTCTCCTCGAAGCCGCCGATCCGGCCGAGCCGCTGGGCGTGCTGCAGCAGCACGGCGAGCTTCGCCGCGTCGTCCTGGATGCGCAGGATGAGCAGCACGTTCCCGGCGAACCGGGTGACGCTGACGTCGGTCAGCACGGTCAGCGGCACCTGGTCGACCAGGGTGGTGATCGCCATGCTCTCGGCCCGGAACGGCTCCCCGGTGGCGTAGACGCGCTGGATCTTGTCCAGCAGGCCGCTCTCCTCGGCCGCCAGCGGGTAGGACTCCAGCATCCGGGTGCCGACGATCCGGCTGCGCGGCCGCCCGCCCGGGTCGGCGAACCGGACGTTGGCGTGGTGGATGCGGAAATCGCTCAGGTGGCCGCCGTCCAGGCACGGCGACAGCAGCACGGCCGGGTCGTGCAGGCCGTCGATGAAGTCGACCAGCTCGCCCAGGAAGTCCCCGGCCCCGTTCGCCGCCACCGGCGCGATCACGCCGTCCCACGTGTCGAGGGTGTGCGCGCACAGCTCGGCCAGCGCCTCCAGCTGACGGCGCTGCCGGCCCGGTTCCGCTGGCAGCGGCTCCGGCCAGCACATCTCGACGACGCCGATGATCCGCCCGCCGGTCCCGGTCGGCACGGCGACGCGGCCGCCGCCGGAGAGCGTGTGCTGCCCGATCGACGGCAGCCCGGCCGCCGCCAGCGTCGGGTACCAGACGGTGTCGCGTTCGATCAGCGCGCTGCGGGCCGGCGTGGCGACGCCCGGCGGGACGTACCGCCAGCGGGCCGCCTCCTCGGCCGAGAACCCCGCCGACCCGGCCAGGGTCAGCGACCCGTCGGGCCCGGCGAGCCACACCGCGACCGCGGTCGCGCCGAGCGGCCGCAGCGCGTGCTCCAAAATGGACTCCGCGACGCGCTGGGTGTCCCCGGCCGCGAGCACGCCGCTTTCGGCCGTGCGCAGCCGCACCGCGACCGACTCTTCCCCTTCGGCGCGAGCCAGGAACTCCTGCGTCACCTCGGTGATGCGGTCCTCGGCCGCCTCGCCGACGACGTCCGCGGCGAACTCCAGCGGCGTCACGCCGGACCGCTCGGCCAGCGTTTCCAGCTGCTTCGCCGCGTCCGACGGCGTGCAGTGGAGGCGTTCCATCAGCACGCCCTTGGCCAGCTCGATCAGCGCGCGGCCGTCGGCGACGGCGTGCGCGTGGTCGACCTCGCCGCGCAGCCGCGCGACGGTGTCGGCGAGCCGGGCGAAGTTCGCGGACACTTCGGCGGGCGGGGGCAGTACGGGGACGATCTCGTCTTCGGTGGTCACCCGATCACGCCGTCACGTGCCGCTTGATGCGGGTGATCAGGTCGTCCGCGTCCACCGGTTTAGTCACGTAGTCGGTCGCGCCCGAGGCCAGGCTCTTCTCCCGGTCGCCCGGCATCGCCTTCGCCGTCACCGCGACGATCGGGATCCCGGCGTGCTCGGGCATCGCGCGGATCTTCGCGGTCGCGGTGTAGCCGTCCATCTCGGGCATCATCACGTCCATCAGGATCAGGTCGATGCCCGGGTGCGCCGCGACCGTTTCGACGCCCTTGCGGCCGTCTTCGGCGTGCAGCACCTGCATGCCGTGCAGCTCCAGGATGCCGGTCAGGGCGTAGACGTTGCGCGGGTCGTCGTCGACGATCAGCACCGTGCGCCCGGCCAGGGTCGTGTCGACGTCGGCCGGGCGCACCGGCGCGGCCGGCTCGTCCGGGCGGACCAGCGGCAGCACCGCGCCCGGTTCCTCCGCCGACAGGTGCAGCGCGATCCGCTCGCGCAGCTCGTCCAGGCCGGACAGCACCTCCAGGGACTGCCGGTCCGAGCGGGACTGCACGAGCTGTTCGAGTTCGACGTCGAGCCGGCGGCTGTTGTGCGCGAGCACCGGCACCAGCCGCAGGGCGCTGTCGCCCTGCATCGCGTCGAGGAAGCTGAACGCCGTCCGCTCCGGCAGGTCCAAGTCGAGCACCACGCAGTGGTAGGCGTCGGTGGCGAGCGCGGCCGCGGCCTCCTGCGTGCCGACCGCCGTCACGACTTCGACGTCGGCGGGCGAAAGGCCGATGTCGCGGCTGTCGGCCAGGTCCGCCGCCGCGCTCTCGGCGACGAGCGTGAGCAGGCCGTGCTGGCGTTCCTCGACGACCAGCAGCCGGCGGTACGGCCGCGGGCCCGAGGACACGGCGGCGGCGCCGGAATCCGTCGTCACGAGGGCCGTGCCGGGGTGCTCCCCGGCCGGCAGCGGCGCGAAGTCCGGCCGCGCGACCGGCAGCGAGAAGGTGAACGTGCTGCCTTCGCCCAGCGTGCTCTCGGCGGTGATCACGCCGCCGAGCAGCTGGGCGATCTCCCGGCTGATCGACAGGCCGAGCCCGGTGCCGCCGTACTTGCGGCTGGTCGTGCCGTCGGCCTGCTGGAACGCGCCGAAGATCGATTCGAGCTGGTGCTCGGCGATCCCGATCCCGGTGTCGGTGACCCGGAACGCGACGGCGGGCCCGTGCACCCGCAGCGGCCGCGGCAGCCGTTCGGGGTCGACCGCCTCGATGTGCAGCTCGATCAGGCCGACCTCGGTGAACTTGACCGCGTTGGACAGCAGGTTGCGCAGCACCTGCCGCAGCCGCGAGTCGTCGGTGAGCAGCTCGGCGGGCGAGCCGGGCGCGACGGTGATCCGGAAGTCCAGGTTGCGCTGCGACGTCATCGGCCGGAACGTCGCCTCGACGTAGTCGATGAGCTGGCGCAGCGACACCTGCTCCGGCGTGACGTCCATCTTGCCGGCCTCGACCTTCGACAGGTCGAGGATGTCGTTGATCAGCTGCAGCAGGTCCGAACCCGCGGAGTGGATGATGCCCGCGTACTCGACCTGCTTGGCGGTGAGGTTGCGGGTCGGGTTCTGCGCGAGCAGCTGGGCGAGGATCAGCAGGCTGTTGAGCGGGGTGCGCAGCTCGTGGCTCATGTTGGCCAGGAACTCCGACTTGTACTTCGACGCGAGCGTCAGCTGCTGGGCGCGGGCCTCCAGTTCCTGGCGCGCCTGCTCGATCTCCAGGTTCTTCGTCTCGATGTCACGGTTCTGCGTGACCAGCAGCGCCGCCTTCTCCTCCAGTTCGGCGTTGGAGGACTGGAGTTCTTCCTGCCGCGCCTGCAGTTCCTCGGAACGGGCCTGCAGCTCCGCGGTCAGCCGCTGCGACTCGCCGAGCAGCTCGTCGGTGCGGGCGTTGGCCACGATGCTGTTGACGTTGACGCCGATCTGCTCCATCAGCAGTTCCAGGAACGCCCGGTGCACCGTGGTGAAGCCGTGCACGGACGCCAGCTCGATCACGCCGAGCACCTGGTCCTCGACCACGATGGGCAGCACGATCAGGTTGGCCGGCGCGGTGCTGCCCAGGCCCGAGGAGATCGTGGCGTACCCGGGCGGGACGTCGTCGACGGCGATCGCGCGGCGGCTGCGGGCGGCCTGCCCGACCAGCGACTGGCCGACCCGGAACCGGATCGTGGGGCCGTCGCCGTCGTCCGGGTGGCCGTAGGCGCCGACCAGCCGCAGTTCGGGGACCTCGGCGGTGTCGTCGGCCAGGTAGAACGCGCCGTACTGGGCGTTGACCAGCGGGACCAGCTCGTCCATCACGGCCGCGGCGACGACGGCGAGGTCGCGGCGGCCCTGCATCAGGCCGGTGATCGTGGCCAGGTTGGACTTGAGCCAGTCCTGCTCCTGGTTCGCCCGCGTCGTCTCGCGCAGCGACTCCACCATCGAGTTGATGTTGTCCTTCAGCTCGGCGACCTCGCCGGAGGCGTCGACGGTGATCGAGCGGGTCAGGTCGCCCTCGGCGACGGCGCTGGTGACCTCGGCGATCGCGCGGACCTGGCGGGTCAGGTTCCCGGCCAGCTCGTTGACGTTCTCGGTCAGCCGCTTCCAGGTGCCCGACACGCCCTCGACCTCGGCCTGGCCGCCGAGGCGGCCTTCGCTGCCGACCTCGCGGGCGACGCGGGTGACCTCCGCGGCGAACGCCGAGAGCTGGTCGACCATCGTGTTGATGGTGGTCTTGAGCTCGAGGATCTCGCCGCGGGCGTCGACGTCGATCTTGCGGGTCAGGTCGCCCTGCGCGACGGCGGTGGTCACCTGGGCGATGTTGCGGACCTGCCCGGTGAGGTTGTTCGCCATCGAGTTGACGTTGTCGGTGAGGTCCTTCCAGGTGCCGGCCACGTTCGGCACGCGCGCCTGGCCGCCCAGCATGCCTTCGGTGCCGACCTCGCGGGCGACGCGGGTGACCTCGTCCGCGAACGCCGACAGCGTGTCGACCATCGTGTTGATGACGTCGGCCAGGGCCGCGACCTCGCCCTTGGCCTCGACGGTGATCTTGCCCGACAGGTCGCCGCGCGCGACCGCCGTGGCGACCTGGGCGATCGAGCGGACCTGGCCGGTCAGGTTGGACGCCATCACGTTGACGTTGTCGGTCAGGTTCTTCCACGTGCCGGACACGCCGCGGACGGTGGCCTGGCCGCCGAGGTTGCCCTCGGTGCCGACCTCGCGCGCCACCCGGGTGACCTCGTCCGCGAACGCGGACAGCTGATCCACCATCGTGTTGATGGTGTCCTTCAGCTCGAGGATTTCGCCGCGGGCGTCGACGCGGATCTTCTGGGACAGGTCACCGCGCGCGACGGCGGTGGTGACCTGGGCGATCGAGCGGACCTGCGCGGTGAGGTTGTCGGCCATGACGTTGACCGACTCCGTGAGGTCCTTCCAGGTGCCCGAGACGCCCTTGACGTCGGCCTGGCCGCCCAGCCGCCCCTCGGTACCGACCTCGCGCGCCACCCGGGTGACCTCGTCCGCGAACGCGGACAGCTGATCCACCATCGTGTTCAGCGTGTCCTTGAGCTCCAGGACCTCTCCGCGCGCGGTGACGTTGATCTTCTGCGACAGGTCGCCGCTCGCCACCGCGGTGGCCACCTGGGCGATGTTGCGGACCTGGTCGGTCAGGTTGCCCGCCATGAAGTTCACCGAGTCGGTGAGGTCGCGCCAGGTACCCGAGACGCCCTTGACGTCGGCCTGGCCGCCCAGCCGCCCCTCGGTGCCGACTTCGCGGGCGACGCGGGTGACCTCGTCCGCGAACGACGACAGCTGGTCCACCATCGTGTTGATCGTGCTCTTGAGCTCGAGGATCTCGCCCCGCGCGTCGACCGTGATCTTCTGCGACAGGTCGCCCTTCGCCACCGCCGTGGTCACCTGGGCGACGTTGCGGACCTGGTCGGTCAGGTTGCCCGCCATGAAGTTCACCGAGTCGGTGAGGTCGCGCCACACGCCGCCGACGCCGGGCACCTGCGCCTGGCCGCCCAGGCGGCCTTCGCTGCCCACCTCGCGCGCCACGCGGGTGACCTCGTCCGCGAACGACGACAGCTGATCCACCATCGTGTTGACGGTGTCCTTGAGTTCGAGGATTTCACCGCGCGCGTCGACGTCGATCTTCTGCGACAGGTCGCCCTTCGCGACCGCGGTCGCGACCTGGGCGATGTCGCGGACCTGGGTGGTGAGGTTGCCGGCCATGGCGTTCACCGAGTCGGTGAGGTCCTTCCAGGTGCCGGACACGCCGGGGACCTTCGCCTGGCCGCCGAGCTGGCCCTCGCTGCCGACCTCGCGGGCGACGCGGGTGACCTCGGAGGTGAACAGCGACAGCTGGTCGGCCATGCCGTTGAAGACGGTGGCGATTTCGCCGAGCAGGCCGTCGGCCCCGCCGGGCAGCCGGATGCCGAAGTCGCCGTCGCGGACCGCGGTCAGGCCGGCCAGCAGCCGCCGCAGCTCCTGCTCCCCGGCTTCGCCCACGCCTGCGACGGCGATTCCGGCACCCGGGCGCGTCCCCTCGGCCATTGCCCCACCCATCCGCCACCCGTTTCCTGGTCTGCCGGCGCTCGGCGCCGCCCCGCTGTCCGCACACCGGATGGCTCAGCATAGAGCAGCTGCACTAAACTGGACGGCAACGGTTGAGCAACCAGCCGCGCCCGTGTCCGCGCGCGCTCCCCGAGGCGGTCCTCGAAGCCTTTCCTTTCCTGCCAGGCCATCCCGCTGCGCTGGCCCGTTCGGCTGAATGGCGGCACGGGTTCCGCCGACGCGTCCCCGACGCCTCGCGGGCCTTCGTCGCGCGCACCCGCGGGCGTCCGGAGTGGACACTCCACAGTGGAGCTTCGGCTCAGAGCCAGTCCTTCTTCTTGAACAACCCGTACAGCCCGAGCGACAGCACCAGCACCACGGCCGTCGACGTCCAGAACCCGGCCGGTGTCCCGTTCCCCGGGTACGGGACGTTCTGGCCGTAGAACCCCGTCACCGCGGTCGGCACCGCGATCACCGCCGCCCAGCCGGTGACCTTCTTCATGATCAGGTTGAGCCGGTTGCTCTGCAGGTTCAGCTGCGTCTCCCGGATGGTGGTCACCTGCTCCCGCAGCGACTCGGTCTGCTCCGCCGCCTGCCGGGCGTGGTCGTGGACGTCCTCGAAGTACGGGCGCGTCAGCTCGTCGGCCAGCCGCAGGTCCGGGCGCATCAGGGAGCTGATCACCTCGCGCATCGGCAGCACGACCTTGCGCAGCCGGGTCAGGCTCTTGCGCAGGCGGAACGAGCGGCGCTGCAGCACCGACTGGTCCGGCCGCTCGTCGAACACGAAGTCCTCCAGCGCTTCGACCTCTTCGTCCAGCGCCTGCACGGCCTCGTACTGGCCGTCGACGACGAAGTCGAGCAGGCCGTGCACCAGGAACGGCACGCCGGACTTCGCCAGCTCGGTGTTCTCGTCCCAGCGGCGCACCACCGCCTCGATGTCGAACCCGTCGTCCTTGCGGACCGTCACCACGGCCTGCGGGGTGACGAACACCGCCAGCTCGGCCGTCGCGAGGTCCCCGGCTTCCGCGTCGAACCGCACCGCGTAGGCGGTCAGGAAGGCGTGCTCGGCGTAGCGGTCGAGCTTCGGGCGCTGGTGCTCCTGAACAGCATCCTCGACGGCGAGCCGGTGCAGGCCCAGTTCGCCGGCGAGCTCGGCCAGATCCGCCTCCGACGGCGCGCAGAGGTCGACCCACACGGCGGTGCCGGACTCGGCCAGGTAGTCGGAGACGTCCGCGAGCGGGAAGTCTTCCTTGTGCAGCACGCCGTCGCGGTAGGCGCGGGTTCTCGTCATGCCCGCGGAATGCCCGATCGGGCCGGCCTTCACACACGCCGGGCATTGTCGCCGAAGATCGTATCGCTTATCGTATACGACGCTGCATCCTCCCGACGCTGCGAGGTGACCCCGTGCCTGCCCCGACGACCCTCATCGCCCGTGACTTCACCGAATTCCGCGCCGCCGTCTCCCAGTCCTTCGTGCCGCTGCACGTGACCGCGGGCGGTGACGGCTTCCGCGGCCGGATCCGCTCGTCGGCGGCCGACGACGTGCAGGTTTCCGAGGTGACCGCCTCACCCCACGTCGTGGAACGCACACCGGAGCTGATCGCGCGCGGCGAGCGCCGCTACTACAAGCTGAGCCTGATCCTGGCCGGCACCGGGCTGCTGGTGCAGGACGACCGCCAGGCCGTGCTGCGCCCCGGCGACGTCGCCCTCTACGACACGCACCGGCCGTACTCGCTGGTGTTCGAAGAGGACTTCCGGACCCTGGTCGTGATGTTCCCGCAACGGCTGATCGACCTGCCCGCCGAGCTGGTCGGGCGGCTGACCGCGGTGCGGATGTCGGGCAAGGAAGGCGTCGGCAACGTCGTCGTACCCTTCCTCGCCCAGCTCGGCGGCAACCTCGAGCAGCTGGCGGGCCCGGCGGGCGCGCGGCTGGCGCACAGCGCCGTCGACCTGCTGTCCACCCTGTTCGCCACCGAACTGGACCTCGCCCGCGCGAACGCCGACCCGCACCACGAGCTGATGCGCCGGATCCGCGCCCACATCGACGCGAACCTGCACTCGGCGGACCTGACCCCGGCGCGGATCGCGGCCGAGCACTTCATCTCCACCCGGCACCTGCACGGGCTGTTCCAGGAGCAGGGCACCACCGTCTCCGGCTGGATCCGCACCCGGCGGCTGGAGCACTGCCGCCGCGACCTGCTCGACCCGGTGCACGCCGGCCGCCCGGTCGCGGCCATCGCCGCCCGCTGGGGGTTCGTCGACGCCGCGCACTTCAGCCGGGTGTTCAAGACCGCGTTCGGGCGGGCACCGAGCGAGGTGCGCCGGGAGTTGACCGTCAGCGTCCGGTAGTTGCCCGCCAGCGCGTGACCGCTCGCCCGGACCCCGGGGCCGCCCGACGATGAGGCCATGCCCGAAGCCCCCTCCGACGACTGGCGCACCTACGACGAATTCGCCGCCGGCATCGCCACCTACCGGCTGCCGGCCGCCGACCTCACCGGCCGGGACGTCACGATCACCCTCGACGACGGCGAAACCCTCGCGCTGAGCTTCAAGGACGCCGGGCACGTCGTGTGCAACGGCGTCGAAGACCCGTACGACGCCGTTGCCGTGCGCGACGACGTCTTCTTCGTGAACCTGCCGCTCACCAGCGTCGACCGCGAGGCGCTGACCGTCGTGTATTCGACGGCGACCCACCGTGCGCTCGCCGTCCGCTCGGTGATCGGCGCTGAAGACGTCGAGGGCGTTCCCCGCGTCTCTCAGGACTTCCGGGCGGGGGTCACCGACGGCGGCGAGCCGTCCGGGGCCGTGCCCGGGCCGTCGCGCGACCTGATCGGCAAGCGCAACCTCTACCGCTACAGCCCCGACCACCTGTACGAGCACGTCTACGTCTCCTCGCAGCGCTACGCCTGGCAGTGCCTGGAAGGCGTGCAGCGCGGCCACGGTGACATGGACCTCTCGACGGTGTGGAAGTTCGCCGACGGGCTCTACCTGTTCTGCTTCCGCGAGTTCCGGATCGCCGTGGCGAGCGTCTGGCTGCACGACCTCGGTCACGCGCTGCGCACCACCGGGGTGTTCCTCGGCCTGACCGGCGACGGCCGGTCCGAGCACTCCCGCGCCGGCGGGCACATCCACCCGCTGGGCGCGGTCGCCTACCCCGACACCCAGCCCGTCTGAAGGAGCCACCCGTGTCCCCTGTGCCCAGCGCGTCCGATGTGGACGTCATCCGCGCGCACTACGCCGCGAGCGACCGGGGCGACCTGCCCGGCATGCTCGCCCCGCTCGGCC
The DNA here is from genome assembly GCF_040609695.1 of Amycolatopsis sp. NPDC004625. Taxonomy (NCBI): domain Bacteria; kingdom Bacillati; phylum Actinomycetota; class Actinomycetes; order Pseudonocardiales; family Pseudonocardiaceae; genus Amycolatopsis; species Amycolatopsis sp. NPDC004625. The sequence goes on along the minus strand of NZ_JBEXKX010000028.1, from coordinate 11,152 downwards.
CGAAGACGACGTGGACGGAGGCCGCCGGATTCCCCTACGCCGGCACGTACACCGGCCCGGACGAGGTGCGCGAGCACGTGTTCGAGGCCATCGGCCGGGACTGGGACGGCTACCGCTTCACCCTCGGCGACCTGTTCGACGCCGGAACCGCGGTGATCGGCGTCGGCACCTACACCGGCACGCACCGCCGCACCGGCCGGTCGTTCACCGCCCGTGTCGCGCACCTGTGGCGCTTCGAGGGCGGCGAGGTCAAGTCCTTCGAGCAGATCGTCGACTCCGCGCCCGTCGTGGCCGCCTCCCGGGAGCAGCAATGAGAAAAGTCCTGCCCGCGCTCGCGGCCGCCGTCCTCCTGGCGGCCGCGGGCTGCGCCGGTTCCGACGCCGGCTCGAACGGCCCGATCGTGGTCGGGTCGGTGAACGCGCTGTCCGGCGCGGCCACCTTCCCGGAGGCGTCCCAGGCGGCGAAGGCCGTGTTCGACGCGGCCAACGCGGCCGGCGGCGTCAACGGCCGCCAGATCCAGTACAAGGCGATCGACGACAAGGGCGACCCGGCGGCGGCCGCGGCGGCCGCCCGCGAGGTGGTCGGCGGCGACCAGGCCGTCGCGCTCGTCGGATCGTCGAGCCTCATCGAGTGCGAGATCAACGAGAAGTACTACGAGCAGCAGAAAATCCTGTCGATGCCGGGCATCGGCGTCGACCCGGCCTGCTTCTCCAGCCCGAACATCGCGCCGGTCAACGTCGGGCCGTTCCACGACATGACGCTGACCCTGCTGTACGGCTCGGAAGTGCTGAAGCTGGACAACATCTGCGCCCTGCTGGAAATCGCCGGCAACACGCTCCCGGCCTACCAGGCGGCCATCGGCGAGTGGACGAAGATCACCGGCAAGAAGCTGAAGTACGTCGACTCGACCGTCCCTTATGGTGGGTCGGACTACACGCCCTACATCGTCAAGGCGCGCGCGGCGGGCTGCAAGGCGATCACCGTCAACCCGGTGGAGCCGGACTCGATCGGCCAGCTCAAGGCCGCCCAGGCGCAGGGCTGGACCGACGTCACCTGGCTGCTGCTGACCAGCGTCTACAGCGAGAACTACGCCAAGGCGATCTCGAACGCGGGCGCCGGTGTGTACGTCCCGGCCGAGTTCTCCCCCTTCACCGACGCCGCCGCCCCGGCCAACCAGGAGTGGCGCGCCCTGATGACGAAGAACAAGATCCCATTGACGTCGTTCAGCCAGGGCGGCTACCTGGCCGCGAAGTACTTCCTCGCCGTCCTTCGCGGGATGAAGGGCGACATCACGCGCGAGACGGTGTCGAAAGCGCTGCGCGAGATGAAGCCGATCAGCGACCCGATGGTCGGCACGCCGTACGTGTTCGGGCCGGCGCAGGCGCACCACGACAACACCGCGGGCTGGCCGATCAAGCTGGCCACCGGCGCCAACAAGTGGGAACTCGTGGCGCAGGACTGGCTCCGCATCCCGAAGCAGTAGGAGGACGTCGATGCTGCAGGGCGCTCTGGCCGGTCTCGCCGCCGGCGGGCTCTACGCGGTGCTCGCGGTGTGCCTGACCCTGATGTCGCGGCTGGTGCGGGTGGTCAACTTCGCCCAGTCCGCGACCGGGATGTTCGGCTGCTACGTCGCCGTCTTCCTCGCCGTCCACCTCGGCGTGCCGGCGTGGCTGGCGACCCTGGCGGGCATCCTGCTCGGCGGCGCGCTGAGCGCGGTGCTCGGCTGGATCGTCTCGACCTGGCTGGCCGAGGCGGACACCGGCACGCGCTCGGCGACCACGGTCGCCGTCCTCCTGCTGCTGATTTCGCTGGCGTTCATCCTGTTCGGGAACAAGCCGCAGCCGTTCCACCCGCTCCTGGCCGGCCCGGCGTTCACCGTCGGCGGTGTGGTGGTCAGCCAGGTCACGGTGCTCACGGTGGCGCTGGCCGTGCTGGTGGCTCTGGGCTGCCGGGCGGTACTGGCCCGGACGGCGCTGGGGGTGCGCCTGCGGGCCCTGTCGGAGCGCCCGACGACGGCGGAGCTGCTGGGCATCCCGGCGCGGCCGCTGTCGGTGGGCGTCTGGACGGCGACCGGGGTGATCGCGACCCTGGCGGTGTCGATCGTGGCGCCGTCGCAGTCGAACGACCCGACGTCGCTGGCGATGCTGGTGGTCCCGGCCGCGGCGGCGGCCCTGCTGGGCGGTTTCCGGCGGCTGGACCTGGCGGTGGCGGGCGGGCTGGTGCTCGGCATGGCCCAGGGCGCAGTCGCGCAGAGCGACCGGCTGTCGGTGCTGCGGTACTTCCTGCCGTTCCTGGTGATCGTGGCGCTGCTGCTGTGGACGCAGCGCAAGGAGGTGTGGGATGCGGCTCGCTGAACACCCTGTCGCCCGCGCCGGGCTCCCGTTGGTCGTCGCGGCCGCCGCCGTCGGGATCGGCTACGCGCTGAGCGTCGGGCTCGCCGGGTACTTCGTCTACCTCGGGGTCAGTGCCGTCGTCGCCGCCATCGCCCTGCTCGGGCTCGGCGTCGTCACCGGGACCGCCGGGATGATCTCGCTCTGCCAGCTGACCTTCGCCGCCGTCGGGGCGTTCGTCGTCTCCGCGTGCAACGTCGCCGGGGTGCCCGGCGGGTTCGGCACCTGGCTGCTCCTCGGTGGCCTCGCCGCCGCCGCGGCCGGGGTGCTCGTCGGGCTGCCCGCGCTGCGGCTGCGCGGCATCACCCTCGCCGTCGTCACCCTCGGGCTCGCCGCGGCCGCCGATCTCACCCTCGTGCAGATCCAGTTCCCCGGCGCCACCGAAGGGCTCTCCGTCGAGCGGCCCGAAGCGTTCTCCGACGACCGCTCCTACTTCCTGTTCGCCGTCCTGGTCCTCGTCGCCTGCGGGCTGGTCGTGCACTTCCTGCGCCGCGGCCGGTGGGGCAGCAGCTGGCACCTCGTCGCCTTCTCCGAACGCGGCACAGCCGCGGTCGGCGCGGGCGTGCGGACGTCCAAGCTCACCGCCTTCGCGGTCAGCGCCGCGCTCGGCGGGATCAGCGGGGGCCTGCTCACCGGGCAGGTCGGGCTGGCCTTCCCGGCCAGTTTCACCGCCATCCAGTCCCTCGCGCTGTACGTGCTGGCCATCATGTCCGGCGCCCACCTGATCGACATGGCCGTGTTCGGCGCGCTGCTCTGGGTCGCCGTGCCCGAGCTGCTCAAACGCTGGGGCGTGCCGCAGGACTGGGGGTTCGTCGTCTTCGGCGTGCTCGGCGTCCAGGCGCTCACCGGCCGCGGCAACCTCGGCACGGCCGTGCGGGCCCTGTGGTACCGCCGCCGGTCCGGCAAGACCGCCGGGGTCGGCCTGGCCGAAACCGTCGCCGACGTCGAACCGCTGCCGCCCGGGGCCCCGGTGCTCGAGGTGCGCGGCCTGAGTGTCTCCTTCGGACACGTCACCGCACTGTCCGATGTGGACATCACGGTGCCGGAACACGGGATCCTCGGCGTGATCGGGCCCAACGGCGCCGGGAAGTCCACTTTGGTCGACGCGATCAGCGGCTTCCTCCCCCGGGCCACCGGCACCGCCACCCTCGGCGGGCGGGCGCTCACCGGCTCTCCGACGCGCCGGGCCCGCGGCGGGCTGCGGCGGACGTTCCAGCAGGACCGCGTCCCGCCCGGGCTCACCGTCGGCGCCTACGTCCGGTTCGTCGCCCGGCGGCGGCTCACCGGCGGCGAGATCGCCGACGCGCTGGAGTTCTTCGGCTGCCCGGGCCCGCGTACCCCGCTGTCCCGGGTGGACGCGGGCGCGCGGCGGCTGGTCGAGGTCGTCGGGCACCTGCTCGCCGCGCCGCGGGTGCTGCTGCTCGACGAACCGGCGGCCGGCCTGCCGCACGAGGAACACGTGGCCTTCGGGCGGCGGCTGCGGCAGGTGCCGGCGCGGTTCGGGGTGTCGGTGCTGCTCATCGAGCACGACCTCGACCTCGTCCGGTCGGTCTGCGACACGCTCACCGTCCTCGACTTCGGCCGGGTGCTGGCGAGCGGGCCGCAGGCCGACGTCCTGGCCGACCCGGCCGTGCTGAAGGCGTACATGGGTGAAACGGAGCTGCTGTGAACGCGTTGCGAGTCCACGGGCTGACGGTGAAGCGCGGGGCCGGCCCGGTCATCCGCGACGTCGACCTCGTCCTCGAACCGGGCCGGACCACCGCGCTGGTCGGGCCCAACGGCGCCGGGAAGACGAGCCTCCTGGAGGCGGTGTCGGGCGTGGTGCCGCCCTCGGCCGGGAGTGTCCACCTCGGCGGGGTGAACGTCACGCGGCACTCGCGGGTGGCGCGGGCCCGGCTCGGGCTGGCCCACATCGAACAGGGCCGCGCGGTGTTCCCCGGGCTGACGGTGCTGGAGAACCTCCGCCTGACCGCCCGCACGCCGGCGGTCGTCGACGAGGTCCTCGCGCTGTTCCCCGAGCTGGAGAAGCGGCGCGACTCCCCCGCCGCCCTGCTCTCCGGCGGCGAGCAGCAGATGGTGGTGCTGGCGCGCGCGTTCGCCGCGCGCCCGGCGTACCTGCTCATCGACGAGATGTCCCTGGGGCTGGCCCCGGTGGTGTTCACCCGGCTGTTGCCGGTGGTGACGCGGTTCGCCGCCGAGGGGACGGCGATCCTGCTGGTCGAGCAGTTCACGCACCTGGCCCTCGGCGTCGCGCAGGAGGCGGTGGTGGTCTCGTCGGGCCGTGTCACCTACACCGGTGACGCGCAGACCCTCCTCGACTCCCCCGCCACCCTGCACTCGGCCTACCTCGGGTCGTGAGTGCGTAACAGTGTTAGAACACTGTTACGCACTCACGAGCCCAGGTGTCACATCCCGGCGCGCTCGAAGGCCAGCGTCGGGAGGTCCACGGCGTGGGCGCCGCCGTCGGCGACGATCACCGCACCGGTGATGTACGACGACTCCGCCGAGCCCAGGAACCGCACGATCGCCGCGATCTCCCCGGGCTCGGCGGGACGGCGCAGCGGGACCTCGGCCGTCACGCGGCGGTAGCCCTCGTCGTGGCCGCCGGTGAAGCCCGCCGCCTCGGCGAACTGCGCCATCTCGCCGTCCGCCATCGGCGTCCGGACCCAGCCCGGGCAGACCGCGTTCGCCCGGACCCCGCGCGGCCCGAAGTCGCGGGCGATCGAGCGGGTCAGGCCGATGAGCGCGTGCTTGGCGACGGTGTAGCCGGCGACGTTCGGCCCGGCGAACAGCCCGGCCAGCGACGACACCACGACCACCTGCCCGCCCGTCTCGACCAGGGACGGCAGCGCGGCCCGGCAGAACACGAACGCGCTGGAGAGGTTCGAGCGCAGGGCCAGCTCCCACTCGTCGTCGCCGGTGTCGGCCACCGACGACAGGCCGTGGCCGCCGGCGTTGGCCACCACGACGTCGAGCCGGCCGTACTCGCCGACGATCTCGGCGACCGCGGCCTCGGCGTCCGCCCGCACGCTCGCGTCGCCGGTGATGACGTGCGCGCCGGTCTCCGCGGCCACCTTCTCGAGGGGTTCGCGACGCCGTCCCAGCACGACCACGCGCGCGCCTTCGCCCGCGTACCGGCGGGCCACCGCCGCGCCGATGCCGGTGCCGCCGCCGGTGATGGCGACGACCTTGCCTGATGAGTCCGACGAGTACACTGTGGATCCTTTCCTAAGCGGGGAACGCGGAGCGCGCCGACATCCCGAAGTCGGCCAGCAGGGCCTGGCCGTTGACCGGCCGCGAAGCCGGGGACGCGAGGAACAGCACCTGCCGGGCGACGTCCTCGGCCGCCTGCACCGGGAACGCCGGGTCGTCCAGGACGGCGCCGAGGTCCGCGCGCGCCATCGGCGTGTCCACCACCGACGGGCAGACGCAGTTGACCCGGATCCCCGGCACCTCGACGGCCAGCGCGCGGGTCATCGCGACCACCGCGCCCTTGGACGCGCAGTAGGGCACCATGCCCGGCGCCGCGGTGAACGCCGAGTCGCTGCCGAGCAGGACGACCGCGCCGCCGTCGGCCAGCCACGGCATGGCCAGCTTGACCAGCAGGAACTGCCCGGTGACGTTGACCGCGAGGACCCGGGCGACGTCGGCGGCCGTGGTCGCGGACAACGGGGTGCCGACCGGGCCGGAGATCCCGGCGCAGCCGACGACGGCGTCGAGGCCGCCGAAGCCACGGGCCACGGTCTGGACCGCGGCAGCCAGGGCGGGCTCGTCGGTGACGTCCGCCCGGACGACGCCGGGGCCGGCTCGGCGGTCGATGACGCCGACGCGCGCGCCCTCGGCGCGGAACGCCTCGGCGCAGGCCAGGCCGATGCCGGACGCGCCGCCGGTCACCAGCACGGCCTTCCCGGCGAGTTCGGTTCGCATGCGCCCATCCTCACCGCGGGCGGCCGCCGGGCGGTTGGCCGCGAGCGCAGCGTTGTTGTCCGGCGCCGCACGGGCGGTTCCGCGCGCGACGACGGAGGGCGAGACTCGTCAGGGTGAGCACGCCGCACCCCCTCGACCCGCTGACCGCCGCCGAGCTGTCCGCCGGCCGCGCCATCCTCGCCGCCGCCGGGCTGGCCGGCGGCGCGATCCGGGTCCCGCAGGTCCTGCCGGTCGAACCGGCCAAGGCGGAGGTCCGTGCGGGCGGAGGTGACCGCCGGATCCGCTACACGCTCCTCGACACCGCCACCGGCCGCGCCGGCGAGGCCGTCGTCTCGGTGACCCGGGGCGAGCTGGTGTCCTGGGACGACTGGGCCGAGGCCGCCGGGCAGCCGTCGTACCTGTTCGAGGAGTACGCCCAGGCCGAGCAGCTGACGAAGGCGTCGGCGGAGTGGCAGGCCGCGATGGCCCGGCGCGGCCTCGCCGACCGGGTCGAGCACGCCTTCTGCGCGCCGCTGGCGCCCGGCTACTTCGGGCGCGAGGACGAGTCCGGCCGCGTCATGCGTTCGCTGACCTTCCTGCGCGAAGACGTCGACGACAGCCCGTGGGCCCACCCCGTCGAGGGCCTGATCGTGCACCTGAACCTCACCGAGCGGCGCGTGCTGCGCGTCGAGGACGAGGGGGACGTCCCGGTGCCCGCCGAGAGCGGCCGCTACACGGGCGTCCCGGCGCGGACGACGCTCAAGCCGGTCGAGATCACCCAGCCCGACGGCCCGAGCTTCGCCGTCGACGGCTCCGAGGTGACGTGGGAGGGCTGGCGGCTGCGCGTCGGCTTCAACGCCCGCGAGGGGCTGACGCTGCACCAGGTGAGCTTCCGGGACCGGCCGGTCCTGTACCGGGCCTCCGTCCCGGAGATGGTGGTCCCGTACGGGGACGTCGCGCCCGGCCGGTTCTGGATCAGCTACTTCGACGCCGGCGAGTACCAGTTCGGCAAGAACGGCAACGACCTGCGGCTGGGCTGCGACTGCGTCGGTGTCATCCACTACTTCCCGGCCTGGGTGGCCGACGACCACGGCGAGCCGGTGGAGATCCCGCGCGCGATCTGCCTGCACGAGGAGGACGACGGGATCCTCTGGAAGCACACCGACCTGGCGGGGCGGCCCGAGGTCCGGCGGTCGCGGCGGCTGGTGGTGTCGTCGATCTCCACCATCGGCAACTACGACTACGGCCACTACTGGTACTTCCACCTCGACGGCTCGATCGAGTTCGAGGCGAAGGCCACCGGCATCGTCTTCTGCGGCGCCGGGACCCCGGGGCAGGACCAGCCGCACGCCACCGAGCTGGCGCCCGGCCTCTTCGCGCCGGTGCACCAGCACCTGTTCTGCGCACGGCTCGACGTCGAGGTCGACGGCGACCGCACCAGCCTGCACGAGGTCGACGTCGAAGGCGTGCCGACCGGCCCGGCCAACCCGTACGGCAACGCGTTCACCTGGAAGACCACGCCGCTGCGGACCGAACGCGCGGCGATGCGCCGGGCCGACCCGGCCCGCGCCCGCGTCTGGGAGGTCCGCAGCGCGTCGCGGGTCAACCGGCTCGGCAAGCCGACCGCCTACCAGCTGGTACCGCGGCCCTCGGCGACGCTGATGGCGCAGCCGGAGGCGACCGTGCACGCCCGCGCCACCTTCGCGACGCAGCACCTGTGGGCGACGCCGTACCGCGAGGACGAGCGGTTCCCGGCCGGCGACCGGCCCAACGCCCACCCCGGCGGCGCCGGCCTGCCCGCGTGGACGGCCGCCGACCGCGACCTCGTCGACACCGACCTCGTGCTGTGGCACGTGTTCGGCCCGACCCACGTCCCCCGTCCCGAGGACTGGCCGGTGATGCCGGTCGACCGCTCCGGGTTCCTGTTCCGCCCGGCCGGCTTCCTCGACCGCAACCCCGCGCTCGACCTCCCGTCCGGCGACCACTGCGCACACTGAGGACACCATGACCCTTTCGGACACCTCCACCTGGCTGCCGCTCGACGGCCTGGCCCCCGGCTTCGATGCCAACAAGGCACTGGTCGTCGACGACCTGCAGGGCCGCTCCTTCGTGCTGCACGACGACGAAGGCGGCCCGGACCGGGTCACCGGCTCCGACATCGCGGCCGGCGAGACGTTCCTCGTCGACGACGACCTCTACTACGTCCAGCGCCACCCGTCGCCGGACTCGCGCGAGGCGGTGTCGCTCTTCCTGGACCTGCGGGACGGGCGCGCGCTGGTCGTCACCACGACGATCGGCGAGCACGGCACCCCGCGCGTCACCCAGGAGTTCCGGCCCGCGACGATCGACGGCTTCGCCGTCCGCGGCGAGCCGATGGCGCCGAGCACCGCGCTGATCGGCCGCCGGGTGCTGTGGGTCTACAGCCGCGAGCACGCCTACGAGCACGTCTACCTCAGCCCGCACTGGTACACCTGGCAGTGCCTGGCCGGGCCCGAGCGCGGGCTCGCCGACACCGACGAGAACACCGTCTACCGGATCCGGCCCGGCATCCACGTCTTCACCTGGCGGGAGAAGGTCATCCCGTGCGCGTCGGTGACGATCGCCGACCACCGCGACGCCCGCCGCCTGCGCTCCCACGGTGTCCTCTTCGGACTCGACGCCACCGGCGAGCGGCCGACGCACTTCACCTTCGGCGCGCACGGGCAGCTGCTGAGCACCACCGTCCACCCCGCCGAGTTCGACCCGGCGGAGAGCTGACCATGGCCGCCGACCTGGTGCTGACGAACGCCGTGGTGTACACGATGGACACCGCCCGGCCCTGGGCGACCTCGCTGGCCGTCGCCGGCGGAAAGGTCGTCGACGACGTCGCCGGTCCGGAGACCGAGGTGCTCGACCTCGGCGGCGCGTTCGTCATGCCGGGGCTGGTCGACGTGCACAACCACCACGCGATGGCCGGGCGGGCGGAGCTGTTCGAACTCACCTTCGGCGCGGACGCCGATGTCGAGGACATCCTGGCCGCCGTCCGCGCGCGGGCCGCGTCGCTGGGCCCGGACGAGTGGCTCACCGGCGGCGCCTGGGCGTCCACCCTGGTCTCGGAGCTGTCGCGCCCGGCCGCCCGGCGGGCGCTGGACGAGGCCGCGGGCGGGCGGCCGGTGTCGCTGTCGGACGACAGCCGGCACAACCGCTGGGTGAGCAGCCGGGCCCTGGACCTGGCCGGGATCACCGCGGCGACGCCGGACCCGCCCGGCGGGGTCGTCGTCCGCGACGGCGGCGAGCCGAGCGGGCTGCTGCTGGAGGCTGCCGGAGTCCTGGTCGAGCGCGTGATCGCCGGGCTGACCCCGGAGCAGCACCGCCGCGCGTCCCGGCGGGCGATCGAGGTGCTGCACGGCTTCGGCGTCACCGCGTTCCAGGACGCCGGGGTCTCGACCGGCATCCTGGGCGCGCTGCGCTCGCTGGACCTGGCCGGCGAACTCGACGCCTGGGTGGTGTCGTCGCTGCTGGTCAACGACCCGATCTTCGGCTTCGACCCGGTCGGGGCGCCGCTGCTGGCGGTCGCCGAGGAGTACCGCACCGAGCACCACCGCCCGGACTTCGTGAAGATCTTCCTCGACGGCGTGCCGCCGACCCGGACGGCGGCGTTCCTGGAGCCGTACCTGCCCGACGAGACCCACGGCAGCTGCTTCCACGGCGCCACGACGATGCCCCCGGCCGAACTGACCGAATGGCTGCTGACCGCGGCCGCCGCGGGCCTCTCGGCCAAGGTCCACTGCACGGGCGACGCGTCGGTGCGGCAGTTCCTGGACGCGGTCGAGCAGGTGCGCGCGGCGGGGTTCGCCGGCACGCGGTTCCAGGTGGCGCACGGCCAGTTCGTGCACCCGGACGACCTGCCGCGGTTCGCCGCGCTGGGCGTGGCCGCGGACATCTCGCCGTTCCTGTGGGTCCCGGGGGTGATTCCGTCGGCGATCGCGGAGGTCCTGCCGGCCGCGCGGGCCGCGCGGATGCAGCCGAACCGGACCCTGCTCGACACGGGGGCGCTGGTGGCGGGCGGTTCGGACTGGCCGGTGAGCGAGTCGCCGAACGCCTGGGAAGGGATCGCGGGCCTGGTCACCCGCGAGGACCCCCACCGGCGGCGGCCGGGCGCGCTGTGGCCGGAGCAGGCGATCACCCTGGCGGAGGCGATCGAGGTGTTCACCCTGGGCGGGGCGCGCGCGTGCGGCCTGGACGACGTGACGGGCGCGTTGACGCCGGGGCGGTCGGCGGACTTCGTGGTCCTGGACCGCGATCCGTTCCGGACGGCGGGGGCGGCGGAGCTGGCCGGGACGCAGGTCGTGGAGACGTGGTTCGCGGGGCGGCGCGTGTTCCGGCGCTGACCCCGGGACGGTCTCGCGGCCACCTACGAGCGGGCGCTGGCCATGATGCGCCGGCACGTCGAACTCGAGGGCCTGCGGGGACTCACCGCGCTGCGCGAGCTCTGCGTGTCGGCCATGCCGATCGACGACGAGCGGATCACCGCCGGGCGCGTGCTGCTGACCTTCTGGCAGCTGTCGCTCGGCGACCGGCGGAGGCACGACAAGTACCTCGAGCACGTCCGCGACTGGCGCGGGCTGCTGCACCGCTTCCTCGCCGAGGGCCGCGAAGACGGCGACATCGTCACCGTGACCCCCGACGAGCAGATCATCGACGAGATCGTCCTGCTCAACGCCGGCGCCACCGTGATGAGCCTGGTGGCGGGCGAGTTCTCCACGATCGATCTCCAGCACCGGCACCTGGAGTCGCTCCTGGACCGCCTCACCCGCCCCTGACGCTCGGTGCGGGCCGTCGTGAGTGGTAAGGCGGGTTCTAACTCGCCTTACCAC
>NZ_JBEXKX010000027.1:0-138667 GCF_040609695.1 Amycolatopsis sp. NPDC004625 | reverse complement strand
AATTTTTTCCCGCGGGGGGCGTGTTTTTAAACCTAACCCCCCCCCCCACCCAACCCCCGGCCACCGGCTGAAAATCCCACCGGAGGGGCGGGGGAGGTCGAACCCGCTCCCCCGCCACGGCAGAGCAAAGCCACGGCAGAGCCAAAACCCTACGCAGCCACGTAATTACCACTAAGAATCAAAAGAACCTGAACGGTGATCCCAGTCCCATAGTAATCCGTAGCATCAGGAGACCAGGACGAGACAGCCGTCCAAAGCTTATCCAGCCAAGCCTGACTACCCGAATCCGTCATAGCCGCCACGGCAAACGGCGCAGTGAAACACGGATGCTGCCCACTCTCCGTCTTCGACCCCGAAAGCGAATACCCACTCTGGATCTTCGCCGGATCCCCACCGGTAGCCGACTTCACCCACGTGTTCATCTTCCGAACCTGCCCCGCAGCCGCGCTCCCCGAGAACGAAATCGCGTCCGCACCCAACCGCCACGGATCACGGCAGGCGTTCCAGCTGTACTTCCCGTCGTACGGCCCCTCGAGGAAGTTCGACGGCGCCGGCTTCGGCGTCGAGTTCGTGCTGACCACGAAGTCCGGCAGCAGCCCGGTGTTCGGCGCGTACGACGACTGCAGCTGGCTCACGGCCGTCTCCGAACGGGACCGGACGGCGTCCCAGAAGCTGTCCCCGGTCGCCGCGGCGAACGCGCGCAGGTGGCCCGGCATCCAGTCCGACGACCGCGAGCTGTTCTTGTACTCCGCGTCGTTGCCCCAGTCGCCCAGCAGGGTGAACTTCGTGCTGCCGTTGACCTCGCTCTTCTTGATCGCGTTGATGATCCGGACCGCCTCGGCCTTGTAGTTGACCGAACCGGAGCTGCCCCACTTCTTGTCCGCGACCAGCAGGCCGTAGGCGATTTCGAGGTCGCCGTCCGTGGCCGAATCGCTGCCGTTGACGCTCTTGCAGTTCGAATCCTGCTCGGCCGCGTGCAGGTCCTTGTTGTTGACCGACGGGTGCGCCTTGACGAACTTCAGGATCCCGTCGACGATCGAGCGCGCCTGCGGGTCCTTCTCCGCCATCATCGCCGAGATCGTCATGCCGTAGCCTTCGCCCTCGGCGACGAAGGAGTGGTCGGCGTCCTTGGACAGCACGGCGTAGGTGCCGCTGCCGCACTTGGTCGTCAGGAAGTTCTTCTTCCAGAAGTCGTAGTACTTCTGCAGCGCGGCATCCTGCGTGGCCTGCGAGACGGACGGCCGCAACGTTCCCGGCACGTACGGCGTGCCGGCCGCGGACGCGGCCGTCGGCACGCTCAGCAGCCCCGCGGCGAGCGCGGCCGAAACCACCACCGCCCGGACGACTTTCTTCATGGCTCCTCCGTAACGACATCGTTGGCTGCGGCGAAGGTGATCGAAGCCTGACAGAAAGTTCAAGACCAGGTCAAGAGCGTTAGGAAACTTTCCTTACTATTACCGTGAGTGGTCCCACACCGCCCCGCGCGCCCGGACGGACTAGCGTGGACACCATGAAGATCGACCTCGACGGCCGCGGGCCGGACTTCCGCGCGTTCTGGACCGAGCGCCACCTGGCCACGCTGACCACGGTCCGCCCGGACGGCACCCCGCACGTCGTCGCGGTCGGCGTGACCGTCGACTTCGAGGCCGGCCTCGCCCGCGTGATCACGTTCGCGCCGTCGGTCAAGGCCCGCCTCGTGCGCGCGGCGGGCGAGGCCGGCATCCCGGTCGCGGTCTGCCAGCTGGACGGCCCCCGCTGGTCCACTTTGGAGGGACGTGCGGTGCTGCGCGACGACCCGGAATCGGTGCGCGACGCCGAAAACCGGTACGCCGCCCGCTACCGGCAGCCCAAGCCCAACCCGCAGCGGGTCGTCCTCGAAATCACCGTGACCCGGGTCCTCGGCAACGCCTGACCCCGGGTCGTGAGTGAGAAACAGGGTTAGAACACTGTTTCTCACTCACGAGGCGCGGGAGTGCACCAGCCGCGTGTACTCCCCCAGCAGTTGCGCGAGTTCGCCGTGTTCACCCGCCGACGCCAGTTGCTGGTGGCCGACCAGCATCGCCAGCCCGAGGGACGTCAACGTCCGGGCGAGCGCGCGGTCGCCGACGATGGCCTCGACCACCCGGCCGACCGTCCGCACCCGGGCGTCGTCGACGCGCTTCTGCGCCGCACGCACCGTTTCGTCGTTGCGCGCCCACGCCCGGATGGCCGCCTCGGCCTCGTGGGGCAGGCCGAGGGTCAGGTCCATCAGCGCGGCGAAGTCGGCGGACGGGCCGCCGGTGCCGAAGTTGCGCTCGCGCAGGATCCGCACCTGGCGGTTCTCCCAGTGGTCCAGCAGCTGCTCCACGAACCCGGGCCAGCCGCCGAAGTGGTGGTAGAACGAACCGCTCGTGACGCCGAGCGCGCGGCACAGCGCGCCGACGGTCAGCTCGGTGAACCCGTGCTCGGCCAGCAGGTCCAGCGCGGCCCCGAAGTACGCCTGCCGGGTGACCGGCGGCATCAGACGTTCCGGTCCCGGTCCCGCCAGTACGGTTCCCGCAGTGATCGCTTGAGGATCTTGCCGGTCGCGTTGCGCGGCAACGCCTCCACGACGTCGACGCTGCGCGGGCACTTGTAGTGAGCGAGCCGCTCGCGGCAGAACTCCACGATCCTGTCGGCGTCGAGCTGGTCGCCGGCGACGACGGCCTTGACCTGCTCGCCCCAGCGGTCGTCCGGGATGCCGATCACGGCCACCTCGGCGACGCCCGGGAACTCCGCCACCACGCGCTCGACCTCGGGCGAGTACACGTTCTCGCCGCCGGTGATGATCATGTCCTTGACGCGGTCCTCGAGGAACAGGAACCCGCCGTCGTCGAGGCGCCCGACATCGCCGGTGCGGACCCAGCCGTCCACCACGGTCTCCGCGGTCGCCTCGGGTTTGCCGAGGTAGCCCGCCATCCGCTGCTCGGTGCGCACCCACACCTCGCCGACCGCGGCGTCCTCCGCCGTGACCGGGTCGACGATCCGGATGTCCACTCCGGACAGTGCGGTGCCCGCCGAGGCCAGCCGTTCGGGGCGAGTGGTGTCCCGATGTGCATCGGGGTCGAGCGCGGTGACCGCGCCGGACAGCTCGGTCATGCCGTAGACCTGGGCGAACTTGACGTCGGGCCAGGCGGCGAGCACCGTGCGCAGCAGCGGGAGGGGCATCGGGGAGGCGCCGTAGCAGAGGTACTTGATGCGGGAGAACGCCTGCAGCGCGGCCTCGCCGGCCTGCGCGATCCCGGCCACGACGGCGGGCACCAGGAAGGCGTGCGTGATCCCGGCCCGCAGCGCGGCGAACAGCGACGCCGCGTCGGGCTCGCGCGTCAGGTACGACGGTTCGCCGTAGAGGAACCCGGAAACGGCGTAACAGCTGCCGCCGACGTGGAACAGCGGCATGGCGACCAGGTTGACGTCGCCGGGGCCGATCGGGAACGCGGTCCCGGCGGCGAGGCCGTGCGCGAGGACGCTGCGGTGGGTCAGCACCGCGCCCTTCGGGAAACCGGTGGTCCCGCTGGTGTACATCACGAGCACGCCGTCGTCGGTGTCGACGCCGGTCCCGGCGTGCGGTTCCCCGGCCGCCAGGAAAGCTTCGTACTCGTCGGCGTCCCCGCCCACGACCACGACGCGTTCCAGTGCGGGCAGCCGGTCGCGGATCGCGTCGAGCGCGGGCCGGAGCTCGGCGCCGACGAAGACCACCTTCGCGCCCGCGTCCTTGAGCACGTAGGCGAGCTCGTCCTCGGAGAGCCGCCAGTTCACGACGGCGTTTGCCGCGCCGAGCCCGGCGGCGGCGAAGGTGGTTTCCAGGCAGGCCGGGTGGTTCTTGTCGACGAACGCAACCCGGTCCCCCCGCGCGATCCCGGCGGCGGCGAGCGCCCCGGACAACCGCCGGACCCGCTCGTCGAACTCGGCCCAGGTCCAGGCCCGGTCACCGAAGACGAGCGCGGTGTCGCCCGGACGTTCCCGGGCCCAGTGCGCCAGGAGCTCGCCGAACAACCGGACCCGCGGGCGGACGTCTTCGGGCATGGGCGTTCCCTCCGGACCGGCACTGGACCATAGACCGCTCTATGGTGCGGCCGCGCCCGGCGGACGTCAACACCGGACAACGGGTCCCGAACCGGCCCACCGGTCGGTGGTTTTGTGACGCCGTCAGCCGTCGAAGCGGCACCGGGCGGCTTCGATGTCCTCGATGAACCGCTGGGTCCAGCCGCACATGCTGTCGACCGTCGCCCGCAGCCCCTGCCCGGGCTCGGTGAGGGTGTATTCGACACGCGGCGGCACGGTCGGGTGCACCTCGCGCACGACCAGCCCGTTGCGCTCCAGCATGCGCAGGTTCTGCGTCAGCATCTTGTGGCTGATGCCCGCGACCTCGTTGCGCAGCTCGCTGAACCGCAGCGTGCGCTCGCCGAGGGTCTCGATGATCAGGAACGCCCACTTGTTGGCGACGTCCGAGAAGATCTCGCGCGCCAGGGAATCCGCGCGGGAGAGGTCCGCGTCCTGCTTGGTCACCATCTGGTTCCCCCGTCACCGAAAAGTGCCTTCTTCCGCATCGCCCAACACTCTCCTACGGTTCCTGGGTAACCACAAGAGAGCACGGAGGAAAGATGACCGTCACGCTGCTGAATTCCCTTGAGCTGCCCGAGATCGACGTCTACCACCAGGTCGCCGTCGCCGAGGGGAGCAAGCTCGTCTTCGTCGCCGGGCAGGTGGCCTGGGAGACCGGAGGCGACCTCGCGGCGCAGGTCGAGCAGTGTTACGTCAACGTCGCCGCCGCACTGGCCGCGGCCGGCGGCTCGTTCGCCGACGTGGCGAAGCTGACCTGCTACGTCGTCGACTGGACCCCGGACAAGATGCCTGCCCTGCTCGACGGCATCGCCCGCGGCAGCGCCAAGATCGGGACGACGGCGAAGCCGCCCGCCACCCTCGTCGGCGTGGCGGCGCTGGACGTCCCCGAACACCTCGTCGAGGTCGAGGTCACCGCCGTCCTCTAGCTCGGCGGGGCCATGACATTGGTGACGCCGGCGTGGAGCCGGGACGCTGGTAGCAGGCGCCTTTGTCGGTGACGACGCGGTGGATGTGGGTGATGCCGTGGCGGGCGAAGAATGTCCGGGCCAGCGCGCGATGATCCGCCGCGGCCGGCGGTTGGTGGCGCCGGCCGGATCGATGTAGCGGCGCCGATTCAGCCCGAGCTGCAGCAGGTGCCGGCTCACGGTCCGCACCGAGGCCGGGTCTTTCTGCTCGGCGGGGCGCGTGGGTCGCGCTTCTCATCCTGCCGCCGAAAGACCCGTCCCTCGTCTCAGGCCCTACCCGCCGTTACCAACGTCGTGACCCGCAACCGCTAGCTCGGCGGGGCGTATTCGTCCGAGATCTCCGTCGCGTAGTTCTCCCACAGCGGTTTCATGGTCTCGGCGTTGACCGGCTGTCCCGAATCGATCATGGCCTTGAAGTCGCGGAAGTACTGCACGTACAGGTCCGGCGTGAAGGTGTTCAGCATGACCGCGTTCTCGTCGCCGATGTTGGCGAACGTGTGCGGTGCGCCGGTCGGCACGATGACCCAGGTGCCCGGCCCGGCGTCGTAGTGGTCCGCGCCGACGGTGAACCGGAACGTGCCCGCCAGCACGTAGAAACCCTCGTCGTGCTGGGCGTGGCGGTGCTGCAACGGGCTCGGGGTGCCGGGCGGGATGGTGACCTCGGCGAACCCCAGCCGGTGGTCGGTGTGCTCGCCGTTCTCGAGGATGCGGATCTGCTGGGCCCCGCTGCCGAGGATCTCGCCCTCACCGGGGCGGACGATGTTCACCTTCGCCACGACTTCTCCTATCGCTGGTGGTCACCACCATCCTTTCCCGGGCCGGCCGTGCGCGTCTTGGTCGTCGGTGCACGGTTGCCGGTAACCAGTGCGCGGGCGTTGTAGCCGTACGTCGCCTTGAAGAGCTTGCTGAAATGGGTCGGGTCGGAGAACCCCCACCGGGCGGCCACGGCGGTGACCGTACGTCCGCTTCCGGTCAGCTCGGCCCGGCAGCGCTCCAGGCGGCGACGGCGGATCAGGGCCGCGACGGTGAGCGGCTGGTCCTCGAACAGCTTGTGCAGCCGACGTACCGAGATGTGGTGGGCGGCGGCGATGCCGGGCGGGGACAGCTCGGGGTCGGCCAGCCGGGCCTCGATGTAGCCGGTGATCCGGTCCCGCAGCCGCTCGTCCGGGGCCGGTTGCCCGTCGCCGAGCCGGGCCTCCAGGGCCACCGCGATCAGCTCGACGACGGCCGCCGCCGACCGCACTGCCTCCGCCTCGCGGAACCCGGGTGCCGACCGCGCCGACTCCCGGGCCAGCACGGAGACGAGGGCGCCCGGGCCGTGGCTGCCGTCGATGCGTACGCCGATGAGCCGGTCGAGCTGCGCGGGCCGGATCCGGAGCTCCCGGCGCGGAACCAGGATCGTGACGTGCGCTGCGGCGGTGCTCTCGAACCGGAGCGCCCGCGTGGGGTCGAGCAGCACCAGGTCGGCCGGCCCGAGTTCGGCTTCGCCGCGCCCCTGCTCGATCCGCGTCCGGCCCCGGGTCATCACCTTGACCGCCAGGTGCTCGCCGTCGGAGGCGTCGCGCTCCCGCCCGATGCAGGCGCTCTCCGGCGTGTCGAGGGAGACCAGCCGCAGCGGCCCGAGGTCACAGGTGGCGATCCGGCCCCGGAAGCCGGCCCCGGCCAGCTTGTTGACCAGCGGCGGGAACCCGCTGGCGGCCAGCTCGTCCTGGAACGTCTCGAGGTTGCCGGTCACCCGGTCGACGATAACCCTCAGGCGAACAGCGAAAGCAGTCCTTCGGTCGACCGCACCACCACGTGCGCCGCCGCGCGTTCGGCGTGCGGGCGGTCCGGGCGTTCCGCCTCGTGCCGCCAGCGCCGCAACGCGTCCAGGCCCGCCTCGTAGATCTCGTTCGGGTCCGCGTCCGGTTCCAGGCCGAGGCGGTCGGCCGGGGCCGTGCCCTGGGCACCCAGCAGCTGGACCGCCTCCTCCGCCGGCTCGCCGGACAACGCCGTGCGGCCGCCGCGGATGTCGGCGATCAGGCGGAGCTCGCGGAAGTCGTGGGCCGCCGCCGCGAACCGCTCCACGCGGGACACCAGGCGGTCCCCGCCCGGGCGGGGGTGCGCGGCCAGCAGGGCCTCCAGGCGGATGATCGCCGTCCGGGCCCGCAGGGCCTCGGCGCGCGCCACGAAACACCCCGCCAGGGTGTCCCGCAGCTCGCCCAACCCGCTGCGGCGCACCAGTTCCGCCGACAGCTTCACGCGGTCGTCGCAGCCGGTGCGGATCAGCGTGAGGGCCAGCCGGACGCCGAACATCCCGAACCGGACCACCAGCGACCGCCGCGTCTCGACCGGGATCGGGCCCGGGAACGCCGGGTCGGTGAACGAATCCACCGACAGCACGTGCCGTTCCAGTTCCTCGCGCGGCACCGCGGCGAACGCCGCCAGCAGGTCGAACTCGTCGTCACGCAGCGAGCGGCCGCCGTACGCGAGCTGGCCGGCGACCGCGATCACGCCCAGGAACCCCGTGCACAGCGGGTCTTCCCGCCACGCGCGCCGCGCCAGCTGCTTCGCAGTGAGCAACGCGTCGATCCGGCCCGCGCCCACCTCGTCGGCCCGGGACAGCACCAGCACCGAGTTGACCGCGCTCTGCCGCGCGAACGGCGAGCCGCCCGGCAGGTGCGCCGCCGCGAGCTCGTCCGGCTCGAGGTGGCGGACCAGCCGGACCATCGCGTCCGGGACGTCGTCGGCCGGGCCGGGGTCGTCCAGCAGCACCAGGTCGCGCAGCGCCCGGGTCGGCCATTCGCCCAGCGCGGCGGCGAGCGTCGTCTTCCCCGACGACGGCGCCCCGGTGAAGGCCACCCGCAGCGGCTGCTCCAGCCGGTTGAGGCAGTCGTGCAGCAGGGCCGAAGCCCGCGGGTCGTCCCGGTAGAGCCCGGCCGCGGCGTGCAGCAGGTCGCGGACGTCCTGGGTCACGCCGAAAGTTCCCGTCGCTGCTGCCGGCCGGCGATCGTGCCGAGCTCGCCCGCCCGCTGGTGCAGCGCGGCCAGCCGGTCGATCTCGCGGCGGATGTGGACGGTCCGCCGTTCCCGCTCGGCGGTGCCGGCCAGGATCGTCTCGCGCTCGCGGGTCAGCTCGTCGGCGAGTTCCTCGGCCAGCCCGGTGAAGTGGTCCCGCAGCCGGCGCTGCACGACCCGGATCGAGTCGCGGCTGTCCTTGCTGAACCGCAGGAAGACGTCGTCGACGTGCCGTTGCGCGGCCTGCTTGGCGACGGCCTGGCGCCGCTGCAGCCGCATCCCGCCTTCGTCCTTGATGGTCTTGGCGGCGAACGCGGCGCCGGCGCCGAGCGACACCGGGTTGATCAGCGGCAGCCCGGCGAGGCTGGTGACCAGGCCGAACATCAGCACACCGCCGTAGGAACCGCGCAGACCGGTGAACGCCTGCTGGCCGATCTTGAACTTCTCGATCTTCGGCCGCCGGACGTCGTCGAGGCCGTCCACGCCGGAGCCGTCGAGCCGCAGGTCGGGCAGCGCGAGGTCGTACTGGGCGCCGAAGCAGGCCGCGACCGCCTGGGCGATCCACTCCGCCCGGTCGGCCAGCCACGTGTAGTTCGTGTCGACCGCCTCGGCCAGCGCGTTGTCCAGCCAGGGCGCGAACTCGTCCCACACCTTCGCCGGGTCGCCCTCGTCGAAGGTCCGGTCGATCGTGGTGACGATCTTGCGAGTCCGCTCGCGTAGGTCGTATTCGGCGTCGGACAGCAGGTCGGTGATCTCGTCGGAGAGCAGGTTCTGCCACCGGGTGTTCTGCCGCCGCAGGTCGTCGGCGCGGCGCTGCGCCCGCTGCAGCAGCGCGGCCTGGCCGAGCCCGGCGTCCTGGCCCGCGGTGTCGGCGCGATCGCGCAGCGACTCCACCAGTTCGGCCGCGGCGGCGCGCACGCCGACCGCGGCGAGCAGCGCGCGCGACTGTTCCGGCGGGCGCGCGGCCTGCTCGGCGATCCAGCCCAGCAGTTCGGGGAAACCCGAGCGGGCGTTGAGATCCGCGTCACCGGCCTTGGCGGCGGCCTGGCGCACCACGGCCGAAACGGGCAGCACGGGCGCGTCGATCCCCGCCTCGCCGAGCATCGCGCGGTTGCGTTCGGCGACCGCGCGCCACCCCGGGCAGACGTCGATCTTGGTGAGCGCGAGCACGACGTGCGGGCACCAGGTGCGCACGTGCCGGGCGAGCGCGAGTTCCGCGGCGCTCAGCGGCGCGGTCGCGTCGGAGACGAGGATCACCGCGTCCGCTTCGGCGAGCACGTCGAGCGCGGCCGCGGTGCGCGGTGACCGCGGGTCACCGACCGGCGGGGTGTCGACCAGGACCAGGCCGGCCGAAAGGAGTTCGCGGGGCACGCCGACCTCGACGCGGCTGAGCGTGCCGGCCGGCCGGGCGCCGAGCTCGCCGGTGAGCCGTTCGACGGCGACCGGGATCCGTTCGAGGGACCGGCCGACCAGCGTCGCGGCGGGTTCGGCGGCGTAGGCGATTTCCGTGGGCACGGCGGGGGTCGCGGCGTCGCCGACCGCGCACACCGGCGCGTTCAGCACGGCGTTGAGCAGATAACCCTTGCCCTGTTTGGGGAAGCCGAGCACGCCGAGCCGGGACTGCCCGGCCGGGGCGTCCCGGCGTCTGCGCAGGCGCTCGGCGAGATCGGCGCGGCCGTGCGTGCGGCACGCGTCCAGCGTCTCGTTGAGCACTTCGAGCCAAGCCGGTGCGGTCACGATGGTCGAGTGTCCCCGGTTCACTCCCCGTACGCACACCGGGTGCCCGTCCCGCGGCTGCACCCAGACCGCGGGACGGGCACCGGTGACCGGTTCGGGGATCAGTGCCCGAGGTGGACGTCGTTGTGGGACGCGATGTCCCCGATGTGCAGGTTGCCCAGCGCGTTGTGGCCGACGTTGGCGACGTCGGACACCACGTCGTGGACCGCGGTGCCGTTGCCGGAGGCCAGCTCACCGACGTTGCCGACGGTGTTGTGGTCGGCGCTGATGCCGGCGGCGGAGGTCACGGTGTTGGTGACGTCGCCGAGGCCGTGGACCGCGTTCGAAACCTCGCCGGTGACGTGCTTCACGTCGACGTCGCCCGCGCCCTTGAGGATGCCGGAGAAGTCGCCGACGTTGCCCACGACCGAGTTCACGGTGTGGGTCAGGTCACCGCTGACGTCGCCGACGTGCGTGGTGGTCTCGTAGACCGGCGCGGTCACGTTGTTGGAGACGTTGCCCAGCACGCCCTCGCCGAGGTGGCTGACCTCGCCGACCGCGCCGACGGCGGCGCTGTGGTCGACGTCGGTGACCGAGTACACGAGGTTGCCGGCCACCTGGACCGCGTCCAGGCTCGAGCCGAGGTCGCCCGTCACGCCGAAGGCGCCGGTCGGGTCGCCGGCCAGCGCGGTCACGCCGGCGGCGGTGTTGGTGACGTCGGTCACCGTGGTGACGGTGTGCCCGAGGTCGCCGACGGCCGGCAGGCCGAGGCCGCCGACGCCCGGCAGCTCGCCGCCGAGGTCGCCCACGACCGGCAGGTCGGAGGTGGCCGGCAGGCCGAGGCCCGCGGTGAGGGCGGTGAGCTGGTCGATCGCGCCCTGGATGCCGGTGGCGTCGGTGCCGACCGGGGACAGGTCGCCGACGACGGGGAGGCCGCCCACGGCCGGGAGGCTGTCGACCGGCACGTAGTCGAGCACCAGCGGGATGACCTCGTGCACGTCGGCGGCGCTCACGTCACCGAGACCGGCGGCAGCGAGCACACCCTGCGGGTCGGTCCCGAAGGCCGCCAGCGCGGTCGGGTCGTTGAGCAGGTTGAGGGCGAAGTCGTGCAACGTCTGCACGGAGTCCATGGGGATTTCTCCTGGTCCGGTGGTTCGGGGGACGGCAGCGACCGCAGGGACCGCTGCTCCGTCATCAAGGTAGGGAGACGGTCCCCCAGCGCACATCGGGGATCACTCCGAGTCGCAGTCCAGTCAGCCGATAGGGGATCGATATGTCATCGTTAGGGAGTTAGGGGCTCATCCGAGACGCGCTCAGTTGGGTTAAATCCCTCCAGACCCTTGCCTGACTAACCCGTTTGGGTGAGGATGCCCCGAACCCTAGGGGGATTCCCTGCCCCCGATCGGCCCCACGACGTGAGGAGGAAGCGCCGGTGCCCTACGTCCTCGGGATCGATGTGGCACAGGGCCGGACCCACGCCGCCACCTGCCGCCGGCAAGGCCCCGGCTGGGGCGACCCCGAACCCCTCTGGCTGGGCGAACGCTCCCCGGCCGCGGCGTCCGCGCTGTTCCTCGACGACGAGGGCTACCTGCTCACCGGGGACGCGGCCGTCCAGGCCGGCGCCCGGGTGCCGTCGCGGCTGCTCACCGGCTTCCACCGGCGGATCGGCGACGACGTGCCGATGCTCGTCGAAGGCGAGCCGTTCCCGCCCGAGACGCTGACCACCGTGCTCGTCGAAGGGATCGCCGAGCACGCCGCGAACCTGTTCGGCGGCGCCCCGCACCACCTGGTGCTGACCCACCCCGGCGACTGGGGCGGCTACCGCCGTGACGTGCTGCGGCGCGCGCTGGCCGACGCCGGGTTCACCGCCGTCACGCTGGTCCCCGGCTCGATCGCCGCGCTCGGTGCGCACCTGCCGGTCCCCGGCCCCGGCGCGCAGGTGGCCGGGGTGTGCGAGTTCGGCACCGACGGCGTCAACGTCACCCTGGCGACGGCGACCGGGGCGAGCGGCTGGCAGGCCGGTGCGAGTGCCGAGGGGGTCGCCCCGGCGGCCGCGCTCAGCACGCTGTTCGCCCTCGCCGGCTCGGCCTCGGCCGTCCCCAAGAACCTCGCCGGGGTGGTGTTCTGCGGGGACGTCCCGCCGCACGCGCTCCCGGCCCGGCCGCCGTGCCCGATGTTCGCGGGACCGGTTCCGCCGGCGACCGCCGCCCTCGGCGCGGCCGCCCTCGCGGCCCTGCGCACCGACCGCCGGGAGACCCCCCAGGAACCCCCGGCCGTCGAGACCACCCTGCTCCCCCAGGTGGACACGTTCGGTGAGCTCGGCGAGCGGCCGCCCCGGCCGCCGGTCGACATCACGCCGTTCGAACTGCCCGAGCGCACCGGCCCGCTGAACCTGTTCCGGCGGCGGCGCCCCCTCGCCGCCGCGATCCTCGTGCTCGCCGCGGCCGTCTCGGCGGTGGCCATCACCGTCACCGCCCGCGAAGCCACCGCCGGTCCCGCTCCCACCCCCGCCCACTGCGCCCCCTCCGGTGAAGGTCACTGTTGAACACACTGCTCACGCAGGTTCCCCCGCTGCACTCCATTCCCGTGCACCCGGCGGCGCGGCAGCTGCTCGACCGCGTCGCCGCCGAGCCGGCCGCCCCGCTGCGGCTGGCCGTCGTCGCCCCCGGCGGGTACGGCAAGAGCGTGCTGCTCGCCGCGCTCGACCGCCGCTACCGCGAAGCCGGCGTCGAGGCCGTGCTGGTCGACGACGCCGACCGGCTCGGCCCGGACCAGCTCGAGGAGCTGCTCGCCGGCGCGGACGGGCCGATCGTCGTCGCGCACCGGCCGGCCGCGGTGGCGCCCGGCTGGACGCTGCTGCAGCTCGGCCCCCTCGGCGTCGAAGACGTGGCACGGCTGATGTCCGCGGTGACGGGTTCGCCCGCCGACCCCGCGGCCGCGGCCGAGCTGCACGCGCGCAGCGGCGGCGTGCCGCGGCTGGCCGAGCGGGCCCTGCTCGGGCGGCTGGCGGAGTTCCGGCCCGAGCTCGACGAGCTCGACGACGACGTCCTCCGCTACCTGATCGCGGCCGAGGCCGGCGCCGGGCGCAACCTCGACCTGCTCTGCGCGCTGCTCGACCGCGGCCCGGACCAGCTGCCCGCCATCGTCGAGGGCGCCCGCGCGACCGGGCTGCTCGCTCCCGACGACACGCTGCTGCCGCTGGCCGCGGCCGCCGTCCGCGACTTCGGGCCGCCCGCCCGCCGGCTGACCACCGTGCAGCGGCTGGTCGAACTGCAGCTGGCGAACGACCTCCCGGTGCTCGACCTGGCCCGGTCCCTGCTCGGCACGGGCAGTGCCGGCGCGTCCGCGGCGGCGGCGTTCGCCGCGGCGGCCGGGGAAGCGCTCCCTGCCGACGCGCGGCTCGCGACGCGGTTGTTCGAAGCCGCCGCCGAAGCGGGCGACCGCTCCGCCGCCGTAACCGCGGGCTGGGCGCGGGCGGCCGCGTTGTCCGGTGACCTCGACACCGCCCTCCGGCTGAGCGACGGGATGCTGGGCGCGGCCGACGCGGAAACCCGGGCGGCCGGCGCGGAAATCGCCGCGACGGTCCTGGCGCACCGGGGTGAACTGGCCCGCAGCGCCGAGCTCTACCACTGGGCGGGCCGCACCGACGCGTTCTCGGCGACGGCGTTGATCGGCACCGGCGACCTCGAAGGCGCCCGGCGGCTGCTCGACTCCCCCACGCCCGGCGCCGCACCGACGTTGTTCGCGGGCGCGGCGACCCGGATGGCCCGCGGCATCGTGGATTCGGTGTCCGGCTGCGCGACGGAGACGTTGTCCACGCTGCTGAGCGCGGCGGCGATGCTGGAGCCCGCGCTGGGCGGCACGCTGCTGCCGGACAGCCCGGCGGCCCTGGCCGCGCTCGTCGCCCTGCACACCGGGGAGCTGGCGCTGGCCGAATCCGTGCTCACCCGGGCCCTCGACGGCGGGATCGGCGGCGACCTCCTGGCCGGGCGGCACCGGCTGCTGCTGGGCTGGGTCGCGATGACGGCCGGCGACCTGGCGACGGCCGCGGAACACCGCGACGCCGTCGCCGGGCGGACCCTGGAGCCCCGGGACGAGCTGTTCTTCGCGACCCTGGAGCTCGGCCTGGCCCGGCGAGCCAGCGACCTCGTCGGGCTGCAGCGGTCGTGGAACCGCGCGTACCAGGCGTCGATGCGGCAGCAGACGGACCTGTTTTCGCTGCTGCCGCTGGGTGAGCTGGCCATCGCGGCCGCCCGCACCGGCGCGTTCGCCAAGCTGTCCGGCCAGTTCGAACGCGCCCACGGCCTGCTGGCCCGGCTCGGCGAGCCTCCACTGTGGACGGTGTCGCTGGTCTGGCACGAGCTGCACGCGGCGATCACCCTGGAGGACGCGGACGCGGCCGAGGCGCACCTGGCGACGTTGACCACGCACGCCCACTGCGGCCGCCACCCCCGCGCCCTGGCCACGGCGGCGCAGGGCTGGCTGGCCGTGCTGGGCGGCACGTTCGACCCGGACGCGATCTCCGCGGCCGCGGCGGAACTGCACGACCTGGGCCTGCGCTGGGACGCGGCCCGGCTGGCCGGCCAGGCGGCGATCCGCACGTCCGACCGCAAGGCGATGGTCCAGCTCCTGGAAGCGGCCCGCCAGTTCCAGGGCACGGCGGCCCGCCGCGACCCGGGCACGGCCGAACCGGCGGCGGGGACGGGTCTGGCCGCGTTGAGCGAGCGCGAGCTGGAAGTGGCGCGGCTGGTCGTGGACGGGCTGACCTACAAGCAGGCCGGTAGCAAGCTGTTCATCTCCGGGAAGACCGTCGAGCACCACATGGCCCGCATCCGCGGGAAGCTCGGCGCGGCGGACCGGCGGGAACTGCTGGCCACGCTCCGGGAACTGCTCTCGCGCCCGGACGCGCCCTAGTCCCGTTTGAGGGCGTTGGTCAGGCCGGCGACGACCGCGGTGGTCAGCACCCAGCCGGCCCCGGTCAGCACCCACGACCAGACCTGCGCCGTCTCCTGGGGGAACCAGTTCTTCTTCTGGCCCAGGTCGACGATCGGCAGCATCACGTCCAGGGTGTACGCCGCCGGCTGGAACTCCGGGACGGTGGCGGACGCGGCCTTCATCTGCGTGGGGTAGGCGCCGGCGAACACCGCCGTGCCGACGGCCACCAGCCCGGCCAGCCACAACCCGGCCAGCCAGGTGCGGTAGCCGTAGCCGACCGTCAGGTACAGCAGCCAGTTCCACGCCTTGCCCAGCAGGTTGAGCGCCCGGCGGCGGCGCCACTGCTTGGCGATGCCCACCCGGCGGGCGGCCTGTGAGTGGCCGTCCCGGCGGTAGGCCGCGGCGAGCTGGTCGTACAGCCCGGGTGCGTAACCGCCCTGGTGGCGCGCCAGCCACCTCAGGCGGGCGCGGACGCTGACCGTGTCGTTCTCCAGCACGTCGTAGCCGAACCCGCGCAGCCGCAGGTGGGCCGGCCAGCCGTCGAGGGCGTCGTGGAAGCTCGTCACCCGGGTGTTGGTGAGGTCGACGGTGCCGGCCGGCGGCTCTCGCGGCGTCAGGAACAGCGCGCCCGCGCGGGCGCTTTCGAGGTCGAGCGCCAGGCCGCCGGGGTTGGCCAGGGAGGCGCCGGTGAAGTCGAGGCTGCCGCCGATCTGCGCGCCGAGCAGGTTCACCTCGCCCACGGCGGTGAATTCGTTGCGGCAGAACATGGTCCGGTCGACGGTCAGGCTCTCGGCGTTGAGCGCGGGCCCGTGGTGGTTGGTCAGGGTGGCGCGGTCGAAGTCGAGGTTGCCGCCGATGTGGGCGCTGAGCAGGTTCACCTCGCCCACGGCGGCGAACCCGTGCCGGCAGAACATCGCGTGGTCGACCGTCAGGCTGTCGCCGTTGAGCGCGTACCCGAGGGGGTTGGTCAGGCTGGCGTTCTCGAAGTCGAGGCTGGCGCCGACGTGCGCCCCCAGCACGTTCACCTCGCCCACGGCCGTGAAGTCGTTGCGGCAGAACATCGCCCGGCCGACGGTGAGGCTGTCGGCGTAGAGCGCGTACCCGCCGGGGTTGGTCAAGGTGGCGCCTTCGAAGTCGAGGCTGCCGGCGACGGTCGCCCCGAGCAGGTTCACCTCGCCCCTGGCCGTGAAGCCGTTGCGGCAGTAGACGCTCTGGTCGGCCTTCAGGCTGTCGGCGTTGAGCGCGAACCGGCCACCGGCGGTCAGCACCGCACCGTCGAGTTCGAGGTTGCCGCCGACGTGGGCGCCGAGCAGGCGCACTTCGCCCTCGGCCGTGAACCCGTTGCGGCAGAACATCGCCCGGCCGACGGTGAGGCTGTCGGCGTTGAGCGCGGCCCCGTCCGGGCTGGCGAGCGTGGCCCCGTCGAATTCGAGGCTGCCGCCGATCTGCGCGCCGAGCAGGTTCACCTCGCCGTCGGCGGTGAAGCCGGCGCGGCAGTACATGCTCTGGTCGACGGTGAGGCTGTCGGCGTTGAGCGCGGTCCTGTCCGGGTTCACGAGCGTGGCCCCGTCGAGCTCGAGGTTGCCGCCGACGCGGGCGCCCAGGAGGCGCACCTCCCCGGTGGCCGTGAAACCGGTGCGGCAGTACATGCTCTGGTCGACCCGGAGGCTGTCGGCGTAGAGCGCGGGCCCGTCCGGGTTGGTCAGGGTGGCCCCGTCGAAGTCGAGGTGGCCGTCGACGCGGGCGCCGGACAGGCTGACCCCGCCTTCCGCGGCGACCAGCCGTTCCAGCACGAGGGCGCCGCGGACGTGCAGCTCGTCGGCGGCGATCCCGGGGAGGTGGCAGTCCGGCAGGCGGACCGTCACCGCCTGCGCCTGCTGCAGCGTGACCGGCTCCTCGAAGAAGCAGCCTTCCAGCACCAGCGGACAGCGGAGGACGGCCGCTTCGAGGTCGAGCCGGCCCGTCACCCGCGCCCCGCCGAGCCGCACGGCCCGCGGCGGGGGCTGCGTCCCGGTCACCAGCCGGGCGATCAGCTCGGCGCGCACGGTCCGGGACGCCGGCCAGCGGGCACCCCGGGCCGGGTCGTCGGCCGCGCGGTCGCCGGTGCGCAGGTCCACGTACGCGCCGCGCACCGCGGCCTCGGTCAAGCGTCGTTCGAGCCCCTGGTCGTCCGCCAAACCCCACACCTCCGGCAGGGCCCGGTTCCGGGCCCCCCGGAAGGGTGAGTCGATCGGCTGGTACCGCTCGTTACGCTACGACGTCGTAGTCGCGGCGAACGTGGCCGCGGGACCCGTGCCAGTCGCCGTGACCGCCGCGACGGTGAACGTGTACGCCGTCGCCGGGCGCAGGCCGTCGACCACGCGGGTCATGCCCTTGACCGTCGGCTGGGTCACCAGCGCGTCGCGGCCCTGCACGGTGATCGTGCGGCCGTCGGACACCGTGATCAGGTAGCCGAGCACCGGGGTGTCGCCCGCCGCGGCCGGCGGGTTCCAGCGGATCGAAGCCGCCGTTGCGCTCGGCAACGCCCGCGCGCTCGTCGGAACGTCCGGCAGCACACCGGTTTTCGGGCCGGGCGTCACCGGGGCGGCCGGCAGCGACGGCTCGCTCGTGCCGGACGCGTTGCGCGCCGCGACCGTCACCGTGTACGCCGTCCCGTCCGTCAGGCCCGGCACTTCGGCGTACGCGCGCTTCGCGAAGTCGGCCGCGGACACTGTCGCCTGGACCGTGCGCCCGCCGCCCGACGCCGTGACCACGTAGTCCGTGACCGGCGCGTTGTTGAAGGCGAACGTCGGGTTCCAGGTCGCGTACAGCTTGCCCGGGACGGCGAACGTGCCGACCCGCGACGGCGCCTCGGCCGGCGCCCGCCCGCCGACCTGCCGGGTGAGCAGCTTGCGGTAGGCCGGTTCGAGGCCCGCGTTCGCGACGATCGCGGGCGGCGCGTCGGCCGGGCGCGCCAGGAGCGTGTTGCCGCGGGTGATCGCGCCCTTGTCGGTCTTGTCGCGGTCGCCCTGCTCCCAGTAGTTGCCCTCGATCAGCGTCGGATCGTTGTTGCCGAGGTCGTCGCGGTAGTCGACGTGCACCGTGCCGACGTTCGCGTAGGCCATGTCGTAGAGGACGTTGCCGCGGACCGTCTCGTAGGTGTTGCCGTTGTCGGTGTAGACGCCCTTGCCGAGCCCCCACTGGCCGTGGATCACGTTGCCGGTGACCTTTTCGCCGTCGTCCAGGGAACTGCCGGTGATGCCCTGGGTGTAGACGCCGCCGCCGTCGTCGAGCATCAGCATGTAGTCGAAGATCAGGTTGTCCGAAACGACGTTGTCGTGCGACAGGTTCGGCGTCGCCGGGCGCTTGATCTTGTCCGGCCAGCCACCCCAGCCGACCGAGACCGCCGAGTAGCCGACGTGGTCGATCTGGTTGTGGGAGATGGTGTTCCGCACGGTGTAGCCGTTGACGACCGGCACCCCGCCGTGGAATTCGCGCGGCAGGCCGTAGAGGTGGTTGTCGGTGACCTGGACGTCCCGCACGACGTCGGCGTCGGTGTCCGTCACCGGTTTGTCGACGCCGCCGAGCTGCACGCCGTTGCCGGAGATGTCGGTGAAGACGTCCCCGCGCACCTGCGATTCCTTGGTGCCCTCGATCAGGTCGAGCCCGGCGCCGCCGAGGTGGGCGAACACGCTGTCGGCGAACTCGATGCGCTGCCCGTGGGAGACGGCGACGTTGGCGGGTTCCCGCGTCCACGAGGCGTACGGGCAGGTGCCGCCGGGCACGAACTGGCACAGGCCCTGGACGGCCCAGCCGTCGGCGCCCGTGATGGTGTAGCCGGCCTGGATTTCCGAGAACCCTTCGGGCGACGACGGCGTCAGCCAGGTCGCGTACGAGTAGCGCAGCCCGCGGAAGGCGACGTCGTGGATCGGCGCGGCGGCCGTGCCCTTCGCGTCGAGCAGCTTCTCCAGCACGGGCATCTCGACGTCCGCGCGGCGCAGGTCCTGGCCGGGTTTCGGCAGGTAGTAGACGACGTGCGCGGACCGGTCGAGGTACCACTCGCCGGGGGTGTCGAGCAGTTCGAAGGCGTTCTCGGCGTAGGTCGGGTGCCGTCCGTTCGTGAGGTCGGCCGGGCCGACCATGTTGACGCTGCGGCCGGGGATGTCCGGGAACAGCACACGTTTCGTCGAGTTGTCCCAGCACGGCTGGGCCATGGTGATCGTCGTGCCCGCCGCCGAGGCGAGGGGGCAGCGCGGCTCGGTCCACTGGCCGAGGCCGTCGCGCTGGATGTTCCACAGCGCTTCGCCGGCGGTGTAGACGAACTCGATGTCCTTCGGGTTGCGCCAGTGCGCGAGGGTGTCCGCGCTCGCGGTGTAGCCGGTGGCGGTGGCCTTGACGGTCACCGGCAGCGGGCCGCGGGCGCGTTGCTCCCGGACGCCGTCGACGTACAGCTGCCGCGTGGCGTCCAGCCCGGCGGGCGCGGGCGCGGCGAACAGGCCCGCCCGGCCCGCGACCGGCCGCCAGCCGGTGACCCGCACGCCGCCGTTCAGCTCGGTGTCGCCGCTGCCCTGCCAGATGACGCGGTGGCCGTTGCCGCCCGAATCCCGCGCGTCCAGCCGCAACGGCGCGGCCAGCCGGAAGACACCGGGCGCGAGGTGCACGGTGAGGTCCCGCGTCAGGTGCGGCGCCCGTTGCCGCACGAGGTCGCGGGCCCGGTCCAGGGTCCGGACGGGGTGCCCCGCGGTCCCGGACGCGTGGTCGGAACCGCCGGGCGAGACGTAGACGTCCCGGCTCGCGGCGTCCGGATCGGCCGCGGCCACCGGACCGGTCATGGCGAGCAGCGCGCCCGCCCCCAGGAGAGCGGCCACCGCGGTGCGCCCCCGCGTCGAGCCCCACTTGGTCAGCATGGACGAAACATAGGATCTCTCGACAGCGATGTCGACAATTTCCCGCTCATCGGGGCACGGGGTCCCCTATTCATCGGATGCCTGCGCGGCCATTCAGTCCCGGTCGGTCTCGGTCGGTCCCGGTCGGCCCGGTCAGTCCCGGCTGGGTCCGAAGCGTTCGGTGCGGATGCGGTGCGGGTCGTGGCCGAGGGCGACCAGGATGTCCGCGACTGTCTCCACGAAGCCCGTCGGACCGCAGACGAAACAGGACGCGCCGAACTCGGCGGGCCAGCCGGCGGTGTTGAGCGTCGCGACGTCGATGCGCTTGGGCAGGCCGGGGCGGCCTTCGGGCAGCTCGCGCGTGTAGACGTAGGTGACGTCCACCCCGGCGACGGGCGCGCGCAGCTCGTCGGCGTAGTACAGCTCGGCCGGGGTCCGCAGCGAGTAGACGAGCTTGAACGGCGTCCGCACGCCCGCGGCCCGCCGGGCCCGGATCATCGCCATCAGCGGCACGATCCCCGAGCCGCCCGCGACGAGCAGCACCGGCGCCGGATCGGTGGGCCGCCAGGCGAACCAGCCCCCGATCGGGCCGCGGATCTCGACGGGGTCACCGACCGCGTACGGGCCGGTGAGGTGCTCGGAAACCTCACCGCCGGCGACGCGCTGCACGGTCAGCTCGACCCGGTCCCCCTCGGCGGGCGCGGAGAGCGAGTAGCTGCGCTGCGCGCGGTAGCCGTCCGCCGCCGTGAGCCGGACGTCGACGTGCTGCCCGGCGAGGTGCCCGGGCCAGCCGGGCACGTCGAAGACGAGCGTGCGCGCCGTCGGCGTCTCGTCGCGGAAGCCGGCCAGGCGGGCGACCCGCCAGGCTAGTCGCCCTGATACCGCTGTTCGCGCCATGGATCCCCGTAGTCGTGGTAGCCGACGTTCTCCCAGAAGCCCGGCTCGTCCCGGATCTTCAGTTCCAGTCCGCGCACCCACTTCGCGGACTTCCAGAAGTACAGGTGCGGCACGAGCAGCCGCGCCGGGCCGCCGTGCTCGGGGGTCAGCGGCTTGCCGCCGTACTCGTAGGCGATCCACGCCTGCCCGTCGAGCAGGTCGGCCAGCGGCAGGTTCGTGGTGTAGCCGCCGTAGGAGTGCACCATGACGTAGTCGGCCTCGGTGCCCAGGCCGCCGACCAGCGTGTCGACCGGGACGCCCCGCCACCGGGTGTCCAGTTTGGACCACTGCGTGACGCAGTGGATGTCCACTGTGGGCTTTTCGCTGGGCAGCGCCATCAGCTCGGCCCAGTTCCAGGTGTGCTTCTCCCCGGACTCGGTGGTGACGGTGAATTCCCACGTTTCGGTGCGCACGCGCGGCGTCGGGCCGGCCGACAGCACGGGGAAGCCTTCCTCCAGGTACTGCCCGGGCGGCAGCCGCGGGTTGCCGCTGCGTGCCCGTCCCTGGAACCCCGGAGTCACGACACCCATTGCGGCACTCCCTTCCCGATCGCGCCGAGCCTACGCCCGGACCTGCAGCCCCAGCGACGTGACGAGCACCGCAGCCTGATCGGGTGACACGATCGCCGCGGCCAGCTCGGCGTTCAGCGGATCGAGGGCCGAGAGATCACTCCCCCGCAGGTCGGCCCGCGGGAGTTTCACGGCGTGCAGCATCGCCCCGGACAGGTCGACGTCGGCGAACACGGCGCCGGCGCAGTCCGCCCCGGTGAGGTCGGCCTCCCGCATCCGCACCCCCTGGAAGCTGACGGCCCGCAGATCGGCCCCGGCCAGCCCGGCGAAGGACCAGTCCCCACCGGTGACCCGCAACGGCCGCAGCTCGCATTCGGCGAACGAGGAGCCGACGAGCTTGCACCCGGTGAATTCGGCGTCGAAGAAGTTGCACCGCTTGAAGGTGCACCCGGTGAACGCCGAGTCCACGTGCCGCGACGCGTTGAAGCGCACGTTCCCGAACACGCAGTCGGTGAAGACGGAGTTCCGGGTGACCGCCTCCGAGAGGTCGGTCTCCTGGAACTCGCACCGCACGTAGTGCCGCCCGGTGAGCTCCTCTCCGTACCAGTCGTCGCGGACGAACCGCTGCTCCTCTTGCGTGGCCTCGGACATGCCGCCAGGCTAGCCCCAGATCCGGCCGCCGGAGGGAGCCAGCGCATGCTCGACGCCGACGACGTCCGCAAGGCCGTCCCGATGACGGCCGCGATCGACGCGGTCCGCGAGGCGTTCCTCGACCTGGCGGCCGGCCGTTTCGAGGTGCCCCAACGCTTGTCGTTCGCGGACGCGACCACCCTGGTGATGACGGCCTGCCACAAGCCGACGTCGGCCACGGTGGTGAAGACGCTCAACCTGGCCCCGGGCCGCACCCCGATGATCCTGGGCACACTGGTGTGGAACACGGCCGAGGGCCAGGTGGTCGCGGACGCGGTCGAGGTCACCACCCTGCGCACAGGGGCGGCCTCGGGCGTCGCAACGGACCTCTTGGCCCCGCCCACCGCAAGCCGCCTGGCCCTCCTGGGCACGGGAGCCCAGGCGGCCGACCAGGTCCGCGCGGTGGCAGCGGTACGCACGTTGCGGCAGGTGTCGGT
Organism: Amycolatopsis sp. NPDC004625; assembly: GCF_040609695.1. Taxonomy (NCBI): domain Bacteria; kingdom Bacillati; phylum Actinomycetota; class Actinomycetes; order Pseudonocardiales; family Pseudonocardiaceae; genus Amycolatopsis; species Amycolatopsis sp. NPDC004625. The sequence continues at coordinate 116,535 of NZ_JBEXKX010000027.1, read as the reverse complement.
GTTCGGACGCGACCTTTCGCGGGCGCAGGCGTTGGCGGACCGGTTGGGCGCCGAGTTCCCCTCGGTGGCGGTGCGGGTGGCGCGCCGCGCCTCGGATGCCGTGGGTGACGCGGACGTCGTTTGTTGCGCTACTTCATCGGAGACTCCTCTCTTCGGTGTCGACGACTTGCCGGAACGGGTCCACGTGAACGCGATCGGCTCGTACCGGCCATCCATGCGGGAGCTGCCGCCGGAGCTGTTGGCGACGGCGGGGTGTGTGGTGGTGGACCAGATCGCCGCGGCCATGGCGGAGGCCGGCGAGGTGATCCACGCGGTGGAGACGGGCCTTGTGGAGCGCGGATCGCTGGTGGAGCTGGGGACTGCGCTGGGCGACCCGCCGGTGGTGGGTGGGCGGACGGTGTTCAAGTCGGTTGGGCTCGCGGTGCAGGACTGGGCGGTGGGTCGGCTGCTCGGGGAAGCGGCTGCTAGGGCACGCCTTTAGACGGCATCGGCTGCCGGAACACCGCCAAGCCACGCCGGTGACCGCCGCGATCTCGCCGCCGGTGCGCAGCGGAACCCCGCACCCAGGGGCCCGCCGCCCCTGCAGCGCCCCGGCCCGCCGACCGAACCGAACCCGGGCTCGCCGGCCGAAGCCCGACCGCTGGCCGAACCGCACGCCGGGGTCGCCGCCCCTGCCGCACCCGGCCCTGCCCGGCCGGCGACCTTGCCGCGCCACGGCACGCACTCGGCCCGCCGCCGAAGCTCGCACGCCGGCCGAACCGCCCGGGACCCGTGTCGTGACCTGCTCCCCGGCTGCCGCGGCCCGGCCCTGTCCGGCCCTGTCCGGGCCGGGCCGGGCCGGGGCAGCGCGAGGCGGCGCGGGTCGGTGCGGAGTGGGTCGGGGCGCCGACCCTGCCGCGCTCCGGCTACCGACCGAACCGAACCCGGGCTCGCCAGCTGAAGCCCGCCCGCTGGCCGAAGTGCACGCCGGGGCAACCGCCCCTGCCGCATCCGGCCCGGCCCGGCGATCCTGCCGGGCCCCGGCCCGCCGCGCGAACCGCACTCGGCCCGCTAACCGAAAGCTCGCACGCCGGCCGAACCGCGCCCCGGGCCGAAGGTCGAATCGCCCGGGACCTGCGCCATCACTGCGAGCCGGCTGCCGGACCGGGGAGCCAGCCAAGGCCGTTCACCGCGCGTCCGGCTGCTCACCCGCCGTTGCGAGGGGGCGGCGGAGAGCAACGGGAGCGGCCGAACGGCGCAATCTTGGGGTTGGAGCGTTTGATCGGTCACCCGATCCGGGAATTTTCGCGGCATGTCTCCTTGGCGAACCACCACCAGACGGAACACGGCCGTGCGGGTCATCACGGCGATCGGCGCGATCTTCGCGGGGATCGAAGTTCTCTACATGATCATGGTGCTCGCCGGCGCGAATGCCGGCAATGCCTTCTTCCAGTTCATCAAGTCGCTGGCGGTTCCTCTCGCGTTGTTCTGGCCCGGCCTGTTCCCCGTGGACAGCCCCAGCCTGGCCGTGATCCTCGACTACGGCCTGGCCGCGGTGTTCTGGCTGGTCGTGACCGGCATCATCGCCCGCTTCGCCGGACGGTGACCGGAGGCGAACCACCCGCCGTCGCCGCCGTTCGTCGCCTTGGGTGACACTGGACGGATGAGCGACGGCAGGTGGTTCGACGGCTGGTCTCCCTGGCCCGAGCTGGCCGGCTTGGCCGCGGCCGGGCGTTCCCTGCTCCCGAACGTCCCGGTCACGCCGGCCGCCCTCGTGCGCACCGTCACCGAGCAGCTCGTCGGCCGCAGGCTGACCGCGAAGGTGGGGGACCGCGAAGTCGGCCTCACCCTCGCCGAACTCGACTACCCCGCCGACAGCCTCCGGCTGGCCACCGGGCGCATCGGCGACGTCCGGATCGTCGCCGAGGACGTCGACTGGCCCGACACCGAAGGCGCAGACGGCGAAGCACCCGGAAGCATCCCGCTGCGCCGCGTCACCGTGCTCGCCGAAGACGTCCGCCTCCGCTCGCTGCCCACGCCGGCCGCCAAGCCCGCGCGGGTGCAGCTCGGGATCGCCGTGTCCGCGGACGTGCTCCGCGACCGGGTGGCGAAAGCCCGCCCCGGGATCGTCGCCACCCCGGCCGACAACGGGCTGCTGCAGATCCGCTGGGCCAAGCGGCCGGACTGGGGCCACCTGACGCTGCGCCCCCAGGTGGCGGAGGACGCCGTGGTACTCGTGCCGCAGACCCTCCACATCGGACAGCGCCGGCTGCGCCCACCCCGCCGTTTCCGGCCCATCGTGCTTCCGCTGCCGGAACTCCCACCCGGCCTGAAACTGACGAAAGTGGAGCCGCGGCACGACGAACTCGTGCTGCACACAGTGGCGGAGGAATGGCCGGAGCGACTCTCCCGCATTCCCCTGCCGGACCTGCTGAGCTGGCTGACCACCGCCGCGATGACCCTGACCTTGCCGAACCTCGGTACGCGTTCATGATTTCCCCTCTCCGATGAGGGCCACGCTACTCGAACGCGCGTTCGAACATCATCACTCACAGGAGTGGAACTCAGGCGTCCCGATCCCGTAGGTACCGCGTGTGGTCGGCCTGCCGGTCGACCTCCGTCGCGTAGAACCGCTCGGCCACCCGGTGCGCCTCCGCTTCGAGCAAACCCAGCTGCGCCACCAGTTCCGAGCCCGCAGAAGCACGCCGAGCCGCGAACCACCACGGCAGATTGAGGTAGCTTTCCAGCGACAGCGGCAAATCGGTCCCCGCCAGCCGCACGACGGCGTGCTGCAGATCAGGATCCGCCGCGAGCCGCGAAGGCCGCGACAGCAGGTCGCGAAGGACCAGAACGATCCGGCGCACACTGTCCACTGAGGACGACGGTAGCCGGGACGCCTGCGCGGAAACCGTCGCCTCGAGCGCGTCCAGAGACTGCCGCAGCTCAGCCGACGTATCAGGAACCAGCCGCACCTTCTCCCCCGGCGCGAGCAGCGCCCCCGCCGCGTAGAGCGCAGCCACGACGAACGGCCAGAACCACCCGACCACCCCGGTCAGGTACAGCCCGACGCCGATCAGCCCGCCGACGCAGCCGGCGAGGTTCTTGGTCGACCCCAGATAACGCAGCATCACTGGTACCCGCGAATCTCCTGGAACACCCGCGAAAGCTCGACGTTGCGCGCGTCGAACACCTTCCCGCCGGTCTGCGTCGCGACCTGGGTCAGCTCGTCGCTGCTGCCCTCGCCGAACAGGACCGTGAACACCGGAACCTGTTTCACCGAGGGTGGCAGCGACCCGGACGACGTCAGGAAGTCCGTCAAGGAAGAACCGTTCGCGTTCTCGCCGTCGGTCATCAGCACGATGGAGGTGAACCGGTCCGGATCCGCGGCCACCAGCGGCTCGAGCACCTGGTACGCCCGCGAAAGGCTGTCATAGATCGCCGTTCCGCCCTTCGCCGTGAGCCCCTCGGCGAACGTCTTGATGTGCGCCAGCTCGGCCGCCGGGTTTTCCGATGGCACCGTAAACGTCCGCGGCGCGCCCGGCGCGGTGCTGAACGGCAGCATCGTCACCTCCTCACGGCTCCTGAACCGCCGGAACCGGCCGGTCAGCGAGGTGTCCGCGCCCGTGAGGCCCACCAGAGCGGACCGCAGCGAATCGATCCGCGCACCCGCCATCGACCCGGACGTGTCGAGCACGTACAGCGTCCGCGAAGGCCGCCGAAGCTTGTCGAAGTACGCCGCCAGCAGCGCGTCGACCGCCTGCTGCGTCGCCGGGAACGGCAGCTCGACCAGGTCCCGCTGCGCGAACTGCGGCCCCAGCGCGACCCCGGGCACGACCGGACGCCGCCCGGTGGTCTCCATGATCCGCTGCTGCACCGCCGGCGTCCGCAGGTGGTCCGCGAGCCGCTGATGGGCCGACCGCGCGTCGGCACCGGCGGAAGCCAGCAGGGTGAGCGGGTAGTCGGCGGTGACGACCCCGTCGCTCGGGTAGATCAGCGTGAGCGGCGCGGGCAGCTTCCCGGACGCGTTCGCCGACAGCAGCACGGACTCGTAGTTGATCAGCCCGTCGACCGGGTCGGGACCGGTCGCGCGCCGGACGTAGGCGTCCGACAGCCAGCCCGAGGAGCCCGCCGAAAGTGCTTGGGCGCTGAAGAACTGCGTCAGCTGCGGAGTCACCGAAGCGATCTGCTGGGCGTCGATCGCGTTGCCCGCGCCCGCCAGCGCCGAGGCGACCCCGACCAGCGCCGAGAACCCCGAGTTCGACGCCGACGGGTCCGTCATCCCGTAGCTGAACGCCTTCTTCCCGGCCTGCGCGGCGATTTCGCCCCAGCTGACCGGCTTTCCCGCCCAGCCGAGCCGCTGCACGACCGGCATGGCCAGCCCCAGCACCACCGGCGAGCTCATGATCTTGGCCTGGTTCCCGAGCCGCTTCGCCGCTTCGGGAATCCCGGCGGGGTAGCGGTTCGACGAGAACCACACGGCGTCGTACTTGCCGTCGGCACTGCCGTTCGCCAGCGCTTCGGCGCCTTCCAGGGTGCCGGTGAAGGTGAACTTGACCTTGACGCCGGTGGCCTGCGCGGCTTCGTCGAGCACCGGCTGCATGTCCGCCAGCTCGCTGCCCGCGAGGATCCGCAGCGTCCCCGGTTCGGGCGCGTCCGGCGGCGCGGACGACGGATCGGAGCACCCCGCCAGCACCACCGCCCCCAGGATGAGGGCCAGGACTTTCCTCATGCTTCCCCCTCGTGCGAACGCCGCAGGTGGTCCTCGGCGCGGCGGATCTCCCCGGACAGCGATTCGACGGTCGCCGCCATCGTGCGGACGGCGTCGGCGCGGAACCCGTCGATCGCGTCGATCGAGGCGTAGATCCGGTCGAAGGACGCGCGGATCGTCTCGGTCGCGACGGCCGGGTCGCTGCTCGCCTTGCGGATCTCGGCGGACTGCAGGTCCAGCAGCTCGGTGTTGGCGCGGATCAACCCGTCCGTGGTGGCCTGCAGCGCCGCGACCTCGTCGAGGACGTCCCGCTGGCTCGCCAGCGCGCCGCTGACCAGCAACGCGACCCGCAGCGCGGACACCGTCGTCGACACCGCCCGTTCGACGCCGCGGATCAGCTCGTCGTTGTTCTTGCGCACCAGGTCCAGCGCGAGGTAGCCCTGTGCGCTGACGGCCAGCTGGGTCAGCAGGTCCTGGTGCCGCTGCCGGATCGGGTAGAGCACGTCGGCACGCAACGCGTTGGCACGCGCGGGATCCGTCAGGTCGAAGACACCGGCCTGCGCCTCGATCGCGCCGTCGACGGCCTCGGCGAGGGCGGCCGCTTCGGCGAGCTTCCCCATCACCTTCCACAGCCGTTCGCGCTCGCCCTTGATCGAGGCGTTGTCGCGGCGCAGCACGTCCTGACGGCCGCGCAGGTCGACGACCAGCGCGTTGACCGGCTCGTTCGCCGCCCGGTAGCGGTCCAGCGCCCGCTTCGCGCCGGCCGCGGCCGGGAACATCCCCAGCAGCTTCCGGCCGGTCAGCGGCAGCTTCGCCGGGTCCAGTTCGGCGACGGTCCGCCGCAGGCTCGCGAGGCTCGTCGTGACGCCGTCCTGCGGGGACACCGAGCTGCGCAACGACCGGTCGAGCATCGTTCCGGCGACGCCGGCCGCCGCGCGCATGTCGGCCTCGCCGACGGTCAGCAGCTCGTCGAGCAGGTCGGTGAACTCCGGTGACCGGACGTCGAGGGCTTCGAGCCGGGACGCGAATTCCGAAGCGCGCACGGTGATTTCCGTCCGGGTACCGGAACTGAGCGTGATCAGCCCGGCGGCGCGCTCGGCCGGGATCGCGGAGACCGGCTCGGGCGGGGTGAGGGCGAAGTCCATGTCAGTACTGCTTGCCGACGGCGTCGAGCAGCCGTTCCAGGGTTTCGAACGACGGTGGCTCGACGGCGTCCACCAGGTCGGCCGGCACGTGGGCCGGCGCGGCGACCTCGGCGAACAGCTTCGGGTCGTTCGTGCGGAAGCCGAAGGTCGCGGCGAGCCGGCCCAGCTCGGGGTCGGTGGCGAGGAGCTGACCGACCTTGTCGCCGTCGGAAGTCAACGGCACCAGCGTGTGCTTCGAGTACACCGTCGGCGCGGTGTAGAGCATCCGCATGTCCGGCCGGATCGAGCCGTCGCCGCGGACCACCCGGTCGACGAACTGCGACTCGTAGATCAGCGCCAGCGGCGTCTTGCCCATGCCCGCGGACAGGTAGTCCTCGAACGGCCCTTCGGTGCTGTTCTGCGTGTACCCCTGGTCCAGGAACAGCTTCGCCACCGACGGCAGCACCTTCGCCTCCTGGTCGGGCGTGCTGACGACGGTGTTCCCGTTGGCCACGAAGGAAACGATCGACAGGTACATCGCCGCGGAGTTCGACTCGCGCGGGTCGGTCGTCGTGACCAGGACGTTCTTGCGGGCCGGGTAGGCGGTGTTGCCGGGCAGCTGGTCCCAGCGCGTGCCGGCCTTCGCCAGGTCGAGGTACTTCGCGATGTCGAGGACGTCGTAGTCGCCGGCGCCCTTGTGCACGACGCCGTTGGCGCGAAGCAGCGCAACGACCGGCTCGAAGGAGGCGACGGCCATCGGCGACTGGAACGGCGTGTACACCGTGGTCACCTTGCGGTCGCGCTGGATCTTCTGCGCCGCGGGCGACGACGACGGGAACGCGAACGCGTACTTCCCGAGGTCGACGGTGGTCGCGATCTGGCGCGACCCGGCCGTGTCGACCTCGACCTTCAGGCCGTGGCGGGCGAAGACGTCGACCACGCGCTGGTCGGCGAAGAAGGCCTGCTTCTCCGAACCGATCACCCCGCGCACGGTCGCGACGTCGGACGCGGTGCCGTCGCCGCGGCCCCAGATGATCACTCCCACGACGGCCAGCACCAGCACCACGGCCAGCCCGATCGACACCCGGCGTTTCACGAGTCACTCCCCTCAGCCGCCTTCGCCCATTTGACGCGGGAGCGGGCCGGTTCGAAGTGAACGGCGGGTGAAGGAACGGTCTCAGGTCACCGGGAACCAGGTCCCGGACGCCCATTCCGCGTCGCCCCAGGCTGTCCGCTCGTCGGCGCGTGGATCGAGCACCAGATCGGTGTCTTCCCGGAAAACCAGCACCGGCCGCAGTTCCGGCCCGTACGGCGGCCATTCGGGGCCGTCCGCGTCCGCGACGCCGTCCCGGACGAACCGCAGCCAGGCGCGGTGGATGAGCAACGCCGCCCGCTCGCGCTTCGGGTTCACCGCGGTCCCTTGCGCGGACAACGGCAGCGGCACCTTCCACGCCATCGTGGTTTCGGTGCCGTGGCCGCCGTCGAGCTGCTCGGGCACACCGGGCGCGGCGATGTCGATCCGGTAGCGGTACACCGGGGCGTGCGCGGACTGCGCGTCGGCGAGCCGCTGCGTCGGGATGCCGTACCGTTCGTCGCCCATCGCGGCGATCTTCGCGGCCTTGAGGTCGGGGACACGGCGAAGGTACGTCTCAAGAAGCTGCGAAGCGCCTTCGTCGCCGAGGATGCTCGAAAGCACACCGGACGCCGGAGCCGTCGCGATGTCGTCGCCGAGCATCAGCGCGTACGTGCTGCCTTCGTTGCTGTTGCAGCCGATCAGCAGCGGGATCCCGGCCGCGCTGCCCCGGCGGATCGGCTCGATCGGGACCTCGGGCAGGACCCGCGGGTGCAGCGTCGGGCGCCACAGCCACAGCGCCTGGAAGCCGGTCAGGATGCGTTCCTGCGCCTCGATGAACTCCTTGGCGGGCAGCGAGCGCAACGCGGCCACGTCGTGGCAGCCGACCTCGTCCAGCAGCCGCCGCGCCAGCGCCGTCCCCGCTTCCGGCGTCGCGACGTGGTCCGCGCCGCCGGAGCTGCTGATCGCCTGCGCGAACAACCCCTGGCCCAGCGGGCTGCCCAGGAGGTTGCCGACGCTCTTCGCCCCCGCCGAAACGCCGTAGACGGTGATCCGCGCCGGGTCGCCGCCGAACGCGGAGATGGTGCGGCGCACCCACTTCAACGCCTCGACCTGGTCGAGGAACCCGCACACCCCGGCGTCCGCTTCGGACTCCCCGAAGATGCCGCCGAGGTGCAGGAAGCCGAGTGAGCCGAGCCGGTAGTTGACGGTGACCACGACGATCCCGGCGCGCGCGAACTCCTCGCCGTCGCCCAGCTGCTCGCCGTGGCCGACGCGGTACCCGCCGCCGTGCAGCCAGAACAGCACCGGCCACCCGCCCTCGGGCGCGGGTCCCTCGGGCGTGCAGACGTTGAGGTACAGGCAGTCCTCGTCGCACACCGCGGACGGGTTCATCGGATCCGGCGACTGCATCGCGTGCGGCCCGTACTCCGTCGTCACGTGCACGCCGCCGGACGGCGACGGCGGCTGCGGCGCCTTCCACCGCAGCTCGCCGACCGGCGGCCGGGCGTACGGGATCCCGCGCCACACGCGGACCCCGTCGCCCGCCAGCCCGACCAGCGCCCCGAGTTCGGTCGTGACCGTCGGGACGGAAGCCATCAGAGCGAGGCCTGCTCGACCGTCGGCAGGCAGACCTCGAACCGGGTGTTCCCCGGTTCGGATTCGACGCGCAGGTCACCCTGGTGGCGTTCGACGACGATCTTCCACGAGATGTCCAGGCCCAGCCCGGTGCCCTCGCCGACCGGCTTGGTCGTGAAGAACGGCTCGAAGATCCGCGGCTTGATGTCCGCCGGGATGCCCGGGCCGGTGTCGCCGACTTCGACGCGGACCTGGTCGTCGACGCGCCAGGTGCGCAGGGTCAGCGTGCCTTCGCCCTTCATCGCGCCGAGGGCGTTGTCGATGATGTTCGTCCAGACCTGGTTCAGCTCGGCCGGGTACGCCGGGATCTTCGGCAGGCTGCGGTCGTACTCCTTGACGACCCGGATCCCGCCGCCGATCTTGCCGGACAGCATCACCAGCGTGGAGTCGAGGCCGTCGTGGACGTCGACCCACTGGTGCGGCGCCCGGTCCATCTGCGAGTACTGCTTGGCCTTGCCGACCAGCGCGGAGATGCGGGTGGTCGAGTCCTCGATCTCGCCCATCAGCATCTCGGTTTCGAGCGCGTAGGCGAGCCAGCGGACGGCGCCGTCGATGAACGTGTCGCCGACCTGCTCCAGCACGTGGTCCAGGTCGGCCGTGGTCAGCCCGGCGCGGACGTAGATGTCGGCGAGGTCCCAGCCGCCGTCGATCTCGCGCTCGTCGAACCAGTCGCCGATCTCGTCCTCGCGGTCGGCCTGCTGCATCGCGGTCAGCTTCTCGGCCTGCGCGACCTGCTTGACCAGGCGTTCCTGGACGTCGATGAGCTGGTAGAGCAGCTCCGGGTCGATGTCCTTCTTGGCCAGGAAGGCGAGCTTGTGCCGCATCCCGGCGACGCGTTCGCGCAGCGCGGCCGTCGCCCGCACGGCGGCCGCGGCCGGGTTGTTCAGCTCGTGCGTCAGGCCGGCCGACAGCTCGCCGAGCGCCAGCAGACGACGTCGTGAGCCGATCACCGTGTCGCTGTTGCGCCAGCCCAGGTACATGCCCTCCAGCAGGTGCGTCGCCATCGGGAACCACTTGCGGAACTCGAAGGAGAACTCCTTGGACGGCAGGGCCAGGAACGTGACGTCGGACAGCGCGCGCACGGTGGCGTTGTAGGTGTGCTCGGTCTCCTGGTGCACGAAGAACTGCGTCGCGCCGAAGTAGGCGCCGCGCTGGTCGGACCGGTTGGTCTCCACCTCGGTGCCGCTGACCAGCCGCGTCATCCGGATCGCGCCGTTCAGCAGGACGTAGAAGCAGGTCGCCTCGCTGCCCTCGCTGATGACGGTGGCGTCGGCCGGGTACTCCTCGAGCACCGCGTTGGCGGCGATCCAGTCGAGCTGCTCTTCGGAAAGGTGTTCGAACAGGAAGAGCCCGCGAAGCTCTTCCCGCGGCAGTGCGCTCATTGTTCCTCCAGGTACCGGTGTACCAGCGTCACGGCCATCGCGCCCTCGCCGACCGCGGACGCCACCCGCTTGACCGACTGCGACCGCACGTCACCGGCCACGAACACGCCGGGGATCGACGACTCGAGGTAGTGCGGATCACGGTCGAGCGGCCAGCCCGCCGGCCGCTGCCCGGCGGTCAGCAGGTCGGGGCCGGTGCGGACGAAGCCGTGGTCGTCGCGGTGGATGTCCTCGCCGAGCCAGTCGGTGCGCGGGGCGGCGCCGATGAAGATGAACAGGTGCCCGCTTTCGACCGTCTCGGTGACGCCGTTCTCGCACAGCGTGAGCCGCTCGAGGTGCTCGTCGCCGTGGGCCTGCTTGACCGTGGTGTGCGTGCGGACGTGGATGTTCTCGATGCCCGCGATCTGCTCGATCAGGTAGTGCGACATCGACGACTCCAGCGACTCGCCGCGGACCAGGATCGTGACGTCGCTGGCGTGCCGGGAGAAGAACACCGCGGCCTGGCCGGCGGAGTTGGCGCCGCCGACGATGTAGACGTGCTCGCCCTTGCACTCGGGCGCCTCGGTCGCCGCCGAGCCGTAGTAGACGCCACGGCCGGTGAGCTCTTCGATGCCCTCGGCGTCCAGCGCGCGGTAGTTGACCCCGCTGGCCAGGATCACCGAGTGGGCGGCGATCTCGCTGCCGTCGCCGAAGGTGATCACCCGCGACGAGCCGCGGGCCTCCAGGCCGACGACGTCCCGCGCGGTCAGCACCTCGGCGCCGAACTTCTGCGCCTGGCGCCGCGCCCGGTCGGTCAGCTGCGCGCCCGAGACGCCGTCGGGGAAGCCGAGGTAGTTCTCGATGCGCGAACTCGTGCCGGCCTGGCCGCCGGTGGCCTTCTTCTCGACGAGCACCGTGCGCAGGCCCTCGGAAGCGCCGTACACCGCCGCGCCGAGGCCGGCCGGGCCGCCGCCGATGACGACGAGGTCGTAGAACTCCTGCGCCGGGCGCGTCGACAACCCGACGGCGTCGGCGATTTCGCTGCCGGTGGGGTTCTTCAGCACGGTGCCGTCCGGGGTGACGACGACCGGGATGTCCTTTTCGGTGGCTTCCGCGGCCTGCAGGATCCGGCAGGCTTCGTCGTCCTCGACCGAGTACCAGCGGTACGGCACGGCGTTGCGCGCGAGGAAGTCCCGCAGGTGGAACGAGGGCGAGTTGTAGCGGTGGCCGATCAGCTTGACCTCTTCGACCGGCCTGTCGCCGACCGCCTTCCACGTCTCGACCAGGGCGTCGATCACCGGGTAGAGCTTCTCCTCCGGCGGGTCCCACGGCTTGAGCAGGTAGTGGTCGACGTCGACGACGTTGATCGCCTGGATCGCGGCGTCGGTGTCGGCGTAGGCGGTCAGCAGGGCGCGGCGGGCGTGCGGGAACAGGTCCATCGCCTTCTCGAGGAAGGCGATCCCGTCCATCTGCGGCATCCGGTAGTCGGCGAGGATCGCCGCGACGGCGTCACCGCGCAGCTTGATCTCGCGCAGCGCGTCGAGGGCGTCCGGACCGGAGTCGGCGCGGATGACGCGGTAGTCCTTCCCGTAGCGCCGCCGCAGGTCGCGGGCGACCGAGCGGGACACGGCGGGATCGTCGTCGACGGTCATCAGGATCGGCTGGCTCACGAGATGCAGCCTACGGCGCTTCTCAGGCCGTTGGGGAGGAACGCCGTTTCGGCACCTGGACCCGCTCCAGGTCCTCGGCCACCACGATCTCGCCGTCGAACTCGGCCCGCGCTTCCGCTTCGAACCGGTCCGGATCGGGGTAGCGCTGCGAGAAATGGGTCAGCACCAGCTGCCGGACGCCGCACTCGGCGGCGACGCGGGCCGCCTGCCGCGCGGTCAGGTGGCCGAAGTCCTTCGCCAGGGACGTGTCCTCGGCGAGGAACGTCGACTCGATCACGAGCATGTCGGCGTTTTCGCTGAGGGCGTACACCGCGTCGCACAGGCGGGTGTCCATCACGAACGCGAACCGCTGGCCGGGCCGCGGCGTGCTGACGTCCTCGAGTCTTACGTCGCCGAGGCTGCCCTCGCGCTGGAGCCGGCCGACGTCCGGGCCCGCGATGCCGCGTTCCCGCAGTTTCTCCGGGAGCATCGTGCGGCCGTCGGGCTCGGTCAGCCGGTAGCCGAACGCCTCGACCGGGTGACTCAGCCGCCGCGCCTCGAGGGTGAGCTTGCCGGTGGCGATCGGGCCGTCCTCGGCGATCGGGTGTTCCCGCAGGTCAGCCTGCTCGTAGAAGGCCGTCGCGTGCCGCATCCGCTCGAAGTAGCGCGCGCCGGACGCCGGGAAGTGGGCGTGCACCGGGTGGGTGACCTTGTCCAGCGAGAGCCGCTGGATCACGCCGGGCAGGCCGAGGCTGTGGTCGCCGTGGAAGTGCGTGACGCAGATCCGCGTGATGTCCGTGGCGGCGACGCCGGCCCTCAGCATCTGGCGCTGGGTGCCTTCGCCGGGGTCGAAGAGGATGCCCTCGCCGTCCCAGCGGAGGAGGTAGCCGTTCTGGTTGCGGTGGCGCGTGGGCACCTGGGACGCGGTGCCCAGCACCACCAGTTCGCGGGTCGACACCCCCGCACGGTACTCAGCCGGCGAGTTTTCGGAGCCGGAACGCCAGGACCAGGAGCACGATCCCGTAGAGGAGGGCGTAGATCCCGGCGATCAGCGCGACACCGTACGCGCCGGCGATCGGGTTGATCACGATGAGCACCCCGGCGAGCACGGAGATCGCGCCGGCCGCGATGAGGAACGCCTCGCCCCGGATCTGCTTGCGCAGCCGGATCGCCGCGGCGATCTCGGCGACGCCGGTGATGATCGCCCAGAAGCCGACCAGCAGGGCCAGCAGCAGGACGGTGAGGCCGGGCCAGACCAGGACCAGGATCCCGGCGACGATGCCGAGCGCGCCCAGGACGCCGTAGGCCACCCGGTGCCCGGTGTCACCCGGGCGGAACGCCTGCATCAGGCCGCCGATGCCGTCGACGATCGCGTACACGCCGTACAGGATCGCCAGGACGAGGACGGTGGCGCCGGGCCAGATCAGCGCGAAGAGCCCGAAGAGCACGGCGAAGACGCCGCGGACGGCCGCGATCGGCCAGGCTTGGCGGGGTTCGACGACGGTGAAGGCTGCGAAAGAGGTCATCTGCCGCTCCCGGGTCTAGGGACTCCCAGTATCGCGACGATTACCCTGTCCGGCTCCCGGAACACCCCGTTCGGGTGTATCCACAAAGGACCGGCGTGCGCCGCGGCCGCCACCACGGCGCACGCCGGTGACTCAGGGGTAACTCACCAGGTTGACGGCCTTGGTCCCGGACGGTGTCGCCGGGCCGGTGTTGTTGATCACGTGCGTGATCGTGCCCTGGTAGTTGAGCGACACGGTCACCATGTCGTGGAACCGGACACCCGGCGTGTTCGGCGCCTCGTACGCGTGCGCGCTGGCCACGGACGGGTTGGTGCTGAAGTAGCAGTAGCTGCCCAGCCCCCACGCTTCGTGACTGGTGACGTTCGGACCCACCTTGTAGGCGGAGAAGCCCGGCGTCGAGCCGTTCATCCAGCTCGCCTGGTCCGGCACGTCGTAGGGCATCTCGTTCTGGAAAAAGTAGGTCCGGCCGCCGTTGCCGTTCCAGACGACCTGCGTCTTCTGGTAGTGCTCGACGAACAGGCCGTACATCGTGACGTCGTTGCCGTTGACGACGAGCCCGGTGTCGGCGGTGTTGGTGCCCCAGCCGACGTACTCGTTGCGGTCGGCGTGGTCGGCGCGCCAGATCCACATGTGGTCGCCGATCACGTTGCTGCTGTTGACGACCAGGCTGGTCGTGGCCTTGCCGACGGCGGCGCCGCCGATCCGGAAGAACACGTCGTGCAGCGAGGTCGGGTCGGCGGCGTGGTTCGCGGTCGAACCGGCCGGGCCGACCTGCATGAGCGTGTTCGAGCTGGTGGTGCCGGCGTCGATCAGCAGGCCGGCGACCTTCACGCCGTCGACGTCGTCGACGCTCATCGCGGTGATGCCGTTGTCGGGGACGAGCGTGGCGATGCCGAGGCCGAGCACGACGGTGTCCGGCCGGGTGACGCGCAGGGTCTGGTTGAGGTGGTAGACACCGGGTGTGACCAGCAGGTTCTTGCCGGCGGCGAGCGCGGCGTTCAGGTCCGCGGCGGTGGCGCCGGGCTTGGCGATGTAGAACTGGCCGATCGGGATCGACGTGCCGGGCGCGGCGCCGTTGGCCCAGGTCGTACCGGAGGCGTTGGTCTTGGCCGCGGGCACGAACACCTGGTAGTTGCCGGCGTTGTCGATGTAGAGGAACGGCTTCTCGCGCACGACCGGCGTCTGCGCCACGGTGGTGTACGGCGGGCTGGGGAAGGTGTTCGCCGGGGCGCCCTGGACGCCGGCGAAGACCATGTTCCAGTTCGAGCCGTTCCAGCTGCCGAACTGCGAGTTGCGCGAGATCCACTGCTGCTGCGAGCCGGACCGGACCTGGCCGTCGATCTTCGTGTCGGAGATCCAGCCGCCGCTGGCCCACCCGCCGTCGTCGAGCTGCAGGTCACCGCGGACGTGCATGCGGCGGTAGGGCGCGGCCTGGCTGACGGCCCAGCGGTCGGCGCCCCCGGTCGGCGTCACGGACAGGTTCTCGGCGCCCCGCCAGAAGTTCTGCGTGGCGTTCTGCGGCGGAAACCAGTCGGCCTCGACGTGCACGGCACCGTTGATGTTCACGGCGTCGGGGCTCAGGCCGAGGCCGAGGACCTGGGTGTAGAAGCCGACGTTGACGTCGTTGGCGTAGGTGCCGGGCTTGAACATGACGGCGTACCGCTGGCTGCCGAACTGGTTGCGTTCCTGCTGGCCGAAGATGCTGTTGAGCCGGCTTTGGATGCTCGAGCTCGACATCGAGGGATCGAAGACGACGACGTTCGGGCCGAAGTCGGGCTGGCTCGTGTTCACGGGGCTCAGCATGAAGGACTGGGCGGCGGTCCCGTTGCAGGTGTACTGCTGCAGCTGCACCGAGTCGGCGGTCGAGGCACCGGGGACGTCAAGGCATTTGTTGCTGTTCCGGCTGACGAAGTGGTACCGGCCGTTGCCTTCGTCGACGGCCTGCCACTGCTGGTTGGCCCCGCCACCGTAGGTCCAGAGCTGCAGCAGACCACCATCGGAGCCGGAGACATCCTTGACATCCCAGGCGGCGGCCGGGTTGGCGCGGGCGTTGACCCGGAAGTAGCCGTCCCCGGTGGACTGGAACTGCCACTGCTGCGAGGTGGTCTGGTTGCAGGAGTACTGCTGCAGAACGGTCCCATCGGTACTGCCGGCACCCCGGGCATCAACGCACTTACCGCTGTTCGCGGCAGCCACGGTGTACCACCCATCGGGGGCAACCGCGGCGTGCGCAGGGGTCGCCATGGTGCTCCCGGCCAGGACAGACGCTGCCGCAAGCAGCGTCAGCAACCGCCGTCTCGTCATCGAAGCCTCCTCCGCCGCAGAAGCGGCGTCATCGAGAGGTGTGCCCGGAGTGTGGAGACGCGGCGTAACGGGCGGGGACCTCGGCGTCACAACCGCGCAAAATGTAACGGCGGTCACGGTGAGGAGTCAATACAGGACTAAAAATAAGGTGTGAATGTGCAGGTCAGAGGGGTTTGGGGGTTGTGGGTACCCCCGCGTGGAGGCCGTCTGGGCGGGGTGTACTGTATGGGCATACGAGATGCGGAGTTCACCTTCGCCTCGGGGCTATGGCGCAGCTGGTAGCGCACCTCACTGGCAGTGAGGGGGTCAGGGGTTCGAGTCCCCTTAGCTCCACAGTGACGAAACACCGCCCGCCGGATCTGAAGGTCCAGGTAGGGCGGTTTTTTCGTTGCGCCGGATCTTGAGTTACGTCAAGAAGAAGTTCAGCTACCGGTCGGTAGCTGGGGCAAAACTGGGGCACCGGCCCGAGGGCGGCGAAATGGGGTCACGAAAAGTGCCCCAGCAGCTTCCCCCGGACAGGTGAGCATCAGAGCTACTTCGTCCAGCGCCGTCGACCTATACGCTTCCGCCTCGCGAGGCCCTTCATCGACGTAGCGTCACGATGCAGGCTCGATCGTTAACGCGACGTACCCGCCTTCATAGGCCAACTGCGCAGCCAGCGGCCGACGAACAACTGTGACGGCCAACACCGTATGCTCAGACATGGTTGGCCCCGACCGACCGAGGCAAGACCGGGAATCCGTAGCGCCTAGCCCTGTCCAACGGATCCCCGGCCCCATACCCCGAGCGAAAGCATTTCCGGACAGGGACGAGGGGACGACGAAGACGCGCCGTGCGTCGGACTCGTCTGCCGGCCTGAGATAGCCGGCGCCAGGACCCCGATCCTGACCCTCACACCGGTTCGTAGGCGCTGGGAAACCGAGAAGCGTTCAGTGAGCGCGCTACTTGTTGTGGTCGGGATTGCTATCCCGACCGTTGGAGGAATCCTTGTTGTAGCGTTGATCTTGAGGTACTGCAGGTGGTTGGTCGAGCAGACCAACGACCCAAGGTCATTGCGCGAGTTCACACCCGTGTTGCGCGAACTGCGTGAGTTTGTGCGACGTGGGCGCCCAGCCTCCCGAGAGGAGGTGAAGCGAAACCGCCAGCAAGATCAATTGCCCAACCAGCCCAACAACGATCAATAGAGCTTCTCCTGTGGGCTTGATCTTCCCTTGGAGGATCAAGCCCACAGGCATGCACTCATTCGCCTGGACTTGGCGTACTGCAAGCGCTTCGACCGTTGCCTACATGCTTGCAAGCCTATCCGGTAAAGATCAACTGCATGTTGTCTCCCAAGTTGCCGTTAAGCGGAGTTAGCGGCGACAGTGTCCTTCGCTCATTTCGAGGCCGCCATGCAGACCGATGATGATGTCCTCCGCCGCCCCGACTCCCTGCCGCCCGCGCCACCGAGCCACTCCCAGCCCGCCGACTCCTCCACCGACGAAGAGGGCCGGCTGCTCTACACGCCGGCAGCCGCGGCCGAGCGGCTGACGGTCGGCGAGTCGTGGCTTCGGCACAAAGCCGGGCAGCGCCTCATCCCCTGCACCTTCATCGGCAAACACCTGCGCTTCTCCGAAGACGACCTGCGCGCCATCGTCGCTGCCGGCCACCGGGCCCCGCGCAATCGCAACCAGACCGGCCGCCCAGGACGCCGACGCCACACCCGTCGCTGACACCCGATCCGGTACCACGACGAGGTTCTTCGCCGGACCAGCTTCCTCTCTGTCGCCTATGGAGCGGTTCTAGACACGCACCACCACGCGACCCCCTCACCACAGCGCAGGAGTTCACCGTGCCCTGGACCGAACCCGCCGGCGACGACACCTGGCGAGTCCGCTACCGCCGCACCGACGGCACCAAAGGCGCCATCTCCGGCTTCCCCACCCCCGACGCAGCCGACGACCACATCAGCACGATGCTCCACGAACAACGCGCCGGAACCTGGATCGACCCCGGAGACGGCCGCACCACCATCGCCGAATTCGCACCCGCCTGGCTCGACTCCCTCGACATCGACCAACGCACCGAAGAGAACTACCGCAGCTTCCTCAAAGTCCACATCCTCCCCCGCTGGGGCAACACCGCCTTCGCCGAACTCACCAACCTCAGCATCCGCACCTGGGAAAAGAAGCTCCGCGCCTCCGGCCTGGCCAAGACCACGGTTGACAGCATCATCAAATGCTTCTCCCTCCTGCTCACCGACGCCGTCCCGGAGAAGCTGATCGCCGCGAACCCCCTCGTTGCCCGCCGCCGCGGGCGCCGCCGCCGCGCCCAGCGCACGCCACGCAAGATCTGGGGCGAACCCGCCGAAGTCCTCCACGTCGCCGACCAAGCCGCCCTCAAATACGGGGCATGCGGCGCCGTCCTCATCGTCACCGGCGGCTGGACCGGAGCCCGCTGGGGCGAACTCACCGGCCTCGACCGCGCCAACGTCCACCTCTACGACGACGACACCGGCTCCATCTACCTCGACCCCGACGTCGGCGCCCTCCACGAACCCTGCAGCGGCCCGCTCTACCTCGGCCACCTCAAAACCGACGAGTCCGAACGCACCATCAGCCTGCCCCCGTTCCTCGTCCGCCTCCTCCGCTGGCACCTGACCACCCACAACCACCGCCAGGTCTTCGTCACCCCCAACCTCGAATGGCACCGACGCAGCAACTTCTCCCGCCGAGCCTTCCGCCCCGCCGCCGACGGCAACCTCCACATCGCCAACCCGGCCATCCGCCTCCAGCCGGCCAAGCCAGGTCTCACCTTCCACGGCCTCCGCCACAGCCACAAAACCTGGATGATCGACGACGGCATCCCCGAAATCGCCCAAGCCCTCCGCCTCGGCCACGTCCTCCAAGACAAAGTCCAAGAGACCTACTCCCACGTCGCCGCCGCAGTCGAACAACGCCTCCTCGACAGCCTGCAGACACGATGGGACAAAGCAGTCGCCGACTCCGAAACAAAGCCCGGAGACGCACTATGGCGCACCTGGGGGTAGTTCAAGCGAAGCTCCGAGTCGAGCCAGCCCAACTTCAGTGCCCTCTAGTCCCTCACCTGATCCAGCATGACATTTTCACCGTTCTATAAACTTTCGGTGAGGAGCAAATCGGCAAACTTAGCTTCGTGATCACCGGCAAGTTTGGATCGCGGCGGAACGTCGGCGCCGGGCTGGCAGACATCCGGTCCAGGGTATCGACCATTTAGATTCAAGTTCGGGTTCGGCGCGAGCCAGTCGTCAGCAGTGAGTAGCCGTCGCCAAACGTCCCCTCCGACCGTAGCAGCCGAAGTGAAAATAGGAGCAAGCTCCTGGTCCGTGTCACCACAAGCAAACAGAACTGTTGGATTTCCAAGCCAGCGGGCGAGCCGGTCACTATGCTCAATGTCAGTCGCCTTCAGGCCGGTCGACCGATGCTTGACCTCACAGGCAAGGAGGTCGCCGCCTTCCATCGCGACGAGCACATCGGCTTCCAATTGCTCACCGTCTTCATTTCGAAAATCAACCCCGGGGTGCAACCCAACAACCTTTTCGACACCGGACTCAAGAATCACACGGATCGCTCTCATGACTAAAAGGTGGTAGATGGAGTCCATTTCGATCGCCCTTCTCAGCGACTCGCCGAGCCGATAGGAGAACGGCAAAGACGTCGGCTCAAACGGGTGACTGAGTGGCCGAGCGCAGCCATCGCAGATAATTGAGGTGCCGAGTTCGGAGACAGGTCGCCACGCCTCACGCTGACACCGCTGGCATTTTATGGAAGTCCCACGCAAGAGAAGTGATTTTTCCTCAGCCCACCGCAGCCACACCTTCGCGGCTTTTTTGTTGCCGATCGCTCGCGACAGTTCACCAAAGACGAGCGTGGCCGCTGATTCCCCTCCATGAGAAACGGACACATTCTCAATCAAACACTTCAGCTCTGCCAACGCCTCTTCAGGATTGCTTTGAGCTGCCGCGACGACCTTCGCCTGCTCTGTCGCGCGCTTCTTCCACCAGCTCATACCTGTCGCCGCCGACTTCTTGTACAGAAGGTCCAGCAACGGCCTGTGCGCGATGCGCCATACTTAGCCAAGGTCTCCGATCGACTCAAGAAGTGCAAGCGCGGAGCGCCCTGACGCAGACGGCGACACCGTCAGGCCACGATCACGCGCAACCGCTTCGAGGATCGTCCAACTCGCCGGCCATCGCACCTTTTTAATTTCGTCGTTGCCCGCGTCGATGGTGCAGCCACCCCCCGTGCACCGGTCGCTGTACCATTCATGCCGGTTCAGGGTAGGAGAAGCCGGAATCTTCGAGTCGTTGAGCGTGACAGTCAGATAGAGCTGCGGACGCGGACGAAGTCGGGACATCGGCTCGAGTAGAGTTCGATCTTCGTCTGTTCGTGTTCCAACCTGCGCCACGCCGTTTTCGAAGATGATCGCCGCGCGACTGGAGCGACTGGGAGGCGTCATGGGAACGAGCACGTCCCCTATTTCGACGACGTCAGCGATCTGTCCACTAGTCGCAAGACCTTGCCGGATCGCTTCCAACGATTCACGGTCAACTGTCGAGCTGACGAGGGAAATTGGCCACCCCGTAATCCCCGTTCCCCCTCTGGAGACAAGCATCCGGATATCCTTCACTGCCTGGTTTATCGCGTCTTCTCGACCATCTAGCAGCGGCACTCCCAGAGGTAGACTCCGCAACCACCCGTGCATGGCACGAAGATTCCACAGTAGGGCCAGGTCAGCGACCTGGCGCGGACGGTAGACAACGAGCACGTAAGGACCGGTCTGCCGAGCGAATACACCGCGTTCGGCACGCCAGCCGTCCAAGGCCGAGTGGACCACCTTCGGTCGATGTGGGGTAAGACCGAGAAGTGAGAACCCAGTCGGAGTGAACGTATCCCTGTTGGCGAGTCGCTGAGCCAATCTTTCAGCAGAGGGCTCTGAATCCGTGACGTAGTTGATCGGAAGATATTCTTGGAACTTGAGTCCCGGACGAAGCCCCTGGCTTGCAAGAATTTCGGCGTCCGGCACCTCCGGAAGATGGCCAAGACTGCCGAGGTAGCCGAGATGCCAGGGATCGTCTTCGGCGACGGTGCACACCTCGAGCATCCGATATTTCCCCCTCTCCTTGGCCGCAGCGACCGCAAGGGCTGAGACAGACCCACTTGGACGGGTCGATAGATGGGGGAACGCTTCGTGCATACCCGAGTCGACTACGTTGTCAACGTCTGACATGCATACCAGGTTCTTGTAGAATTCAGACGGGCCGTTCTCGTCGGTCGGCACAAGGAGATCTGCGACGCCGCCCCAGGCTTGACACATCCAACTGATGGTGTCAATCGCTGACTTGTAGTTCCTTTCGGGGAGCGAGTGAACGAACCGCAGAGGTCGGAGATGTAGCTCCGCGGTAGCGGCACCGCTCCGCAGCTCGTCGTCGAGAACACGTTTCATCAACACCTACTTTCATCCGGCGCGGCTACTCTACGTTGACGAACTTCCCCATCGCTGGACACGACGTTGGAGACGGCGAAAGCCACCAGATCGCGATGGGAGATGCTGGGAACGCCAGCCCCGAAGGACGCGGACGGTGCCAGCGACACTGGCGCAGCTTGATCCGCCATTCGGCCAACGTGGACCCAGTCCGGGTACTGGCTCGAACCGGGGAGTCAAGGCCGAGCGGCCGAGCCAGGTTCGTCATGCTTGACGATGCGGACGAACTGCCCTTATCGCGTCACTCGGTCGGAGATGGGCCGATGAACGCCACGAAGACCGCATTGGGCCAGGTCAGCTGACCACGCCGCACTCGCAGGCCTAACTCTACTGAGCGCTGCGAGATTCACCGATCGATCGATCGACAGATTCGGCCGCGGATCGTACGACCTGAACCAAGTCGAATTTGCTAGCCGGCTCGTTCTGCTGGCAGCAAGCGCGACCAGCAGAGCTACGAGCATGCGCACCGGCAGCCTCAGCACCAGGTTCAACACGTTGTCGCCCCTTTGAAACGTTGTGACGCCCTCGGCCGATCTCTTGAACGGTGCTTTAAGACAGGTCCTTGGTGTCGCGTGCGTAGTTCGAACGACGTGGTGCCCGGACCTCCGACCGCCGACTCCGACCTGTGAGGTCGAAGAGTTCAGGGGGATAGATGGCAGACGGCGTACGGAAGGCTTCGCGATGGCAAAGCGCGGTGAGGCTACTGCTGCTCATCACTGCTGCCGGTTCGGCTCCCTCCGATGAGGACGGCGAGGTACCGGCCGGGGCCATCGGGGTCGTGCGAGGCCAGCTGCGGCTACAGAAACTGGACTTTTGGGTGCGGTACCCCGACTACTTGGCCAATGAGCTGATGAACGAGTACGAGAAGGCGCTCGACGAGCCGTACCTGCTTGTTCTGGTGGCCCAAATCCTTGACTCGGAAGAACCTGACCTGCGACGGCTTCCAATGCTGCGGCACCGGTTCGGAGCATTCGAACCCTTGGACGATGTCCTGGCGCCGCTGGTCGAGAAAGGGCTCGTTCGCAAGTCGCAACTCGTCAACCGGGAGAGGGTGGCAGAGCACCGCTACTGGTTCACTGCTCGGGGCCAGGAGGTGGCCGACACTATGTTGGACGAGGCCCCTTCCCTGGGGTGGTACGGCGAGCGCACGCAACTGGTAGTCCAATTGTCAGATGGTTTGGGCGGCGAGCAACTTAAGCGCCGCCAGTATTTGGTCCGGGACTACGCCGACACACCTTGGAACTCCCACATCCCGCCGATCACTGAGCAGGCGCGGGCACGTTTGACCCAGCTTCGTGAGCGCCCCCGCACACCGAGCACACCGTCCCGCAGTGCTGGAGATGACCTCTCATGAGTACCCCGACTTACGACAACCTCACGGTCAGCGCAGCGGACCTTCTGACAAAGGTCGCCGAAGATCTCAAAGTCTCCCGCGATGTCGTGGAGACTGCCTTGGCCACGGTCAACATCGGCATACACACCCCGGTTGTGTCGGACCGGCGCTTACGGCTGGTGCACCTGGTCGTTGTCGGCGAGAAGAAGTCTGGCGAGGCGTTCACCGTGGACCGACAGCTCGATAGCGGCGTGTGGGCGATCGTGCACCCGGAGAACAGCGCGGGCAAGACAAGCTTGCTGGAGTTCTTCGTGCTGCCTTTACGGGGCGCCGCGCGTGACCTGCCCAAACATGTCCGCTCATGGGTGCGGCACCTACGCCTCGACGCCGTCGTGGCCGGCCGGCCTGTACGGATCTCGATCGACGCCAGCGACGGCTGGGAACGGCGCGCTCACGCCACCATCCGCACAGCAGACAGCGAGGACGAGCTGGCCAACTCGACCGACGAAGAACTGCGTCTGCTTGCCGAGGCGGTTGGGCTGGGAGAGATCGAGCAGGTGATCGGCCAGTTCATGCTCGACACACTGCGAATGAACCGCACTCAGCTGTGGTCGAGCAGCGGCGGCGCCGACGGCGACGGAGCCCCTTCGATCCACGGCTGGGCCTCATACTTTGGTGCCTGCTACCTCAACCACGGCGGCGATCAGCTGCTGCTCGGCGACGTGAACGCGCCCGGCCTCCCAGGCAAGCTCATGGAGCTGTTTGTCGACCTGCCCTACAGCTCGACGCTGGCTGAGGTAGCAGTGGCGGAGAAACGAGAGGCACGGACAACGAAGCAGCAGAAACGGCGAGCCGAGGGCGACGCGACGGCACGCGCCTCGGAGCGCGCCATCTGGCAGGAGGAGTTGAACCAGGTCGAACTGGATATCGCGGACCTCCGCACCAGCAATGCGCCGAGGGTATCTGGCCTGTTACAGGATCTGGACCGCGCTGCCAGCGCCCTGCGCGAGGCGAGGGACACCTTCGAGCGGACCGAAACCGCATTTCACGAGGCGCGCGACGCACGCTTGCGCGCCGAGCAAGCCAAGCTCGACGCGACCGAGACGTGGCAGGCGCGCCGGGTCCTGGGCCGGCTGGATCCGACCTGCTGCCCGCGGTGCGAGGAGCCGCTGACCGCGGACCGCCGCTCGAAGGAGCGGTCCAACGCCGATTGCGCCGTGTGCACACGTCCGTTGCCCGAAGTCGAGCCCGAGCTCGCGGAAGCGTTCCTGACCGAGCTCGACCAGGTCATCTCCAGCACCACGGCCGCTGAGAATGAAATGACCAGCCAGTACCAGCAACAGAGGACGGCAGTCGAGCTACGTCGTGATGAGCACGAAGCGGCTCGTCGGGCCCTCGATGATGCAATGACCGGCGAGCACCCGGCAGCCCGGCTGCAGACGCTAGAGATCAACGCCGCTGAACTCCGCGGCCGCTTGAGCGCGACCGCATCGTCCGAGGGCTCACAGCCCGAAGCCGGCACGTCCGTCACCTCGGTGTTAGCCGCGACACGTAAGCAGCTGCTGAAGGTCGTGGATAAGGCATCCAAGACATTGCTGCCGGAGATGGACGCCGAGATCGTCGCACTCTGCGAGCGGTTTGGCGTCCAAAACCTGGACTCGGTCAAACTCGATCGCGGAGCCCATGTCAACGCGGTGAAGGACGGGGAGCCGCACGCGTACAAGGACCTCTCCCGCGGCGACCGGCTACGCATGCGCATCGCAACAGTCATCGCCCTTTTGCGGATCGGCAAAGCACGAGGCGTGACCTCTCACCCCGGCCTGCTGATTATCGACTCCATCGCGGCCGAAGAGCTCACCAAGACCGCCGCACGCACCTTGATTGCGGAGCTGCAGAAGATCACGCAGGAGCTGCCGACCTTACAGGTCGTGTTCACGACCGCCCATCCGGAGTTCGTCGAAGGACTGCTACCGAAAGACCACGTCATCACCGCCGAGGGAGCGCACCTGTTCTGAGTAATCTCGTCTAGGTTTGCGAATGGCTCGAGGCGTTGGGCATGCCGAGCAGGGACGGGAGGAGCCTTGACGACGAACACCGAGCAGGCGTTACAGGAATGGGCCGAGGCTGCGACGGAGGCGCAACTGGAAGCAGGACCCACTCTGAACGACCTACGAGGCGCCGAGTCCGTTCTCGCCGATGCCGAGATCGTCTGTCGCGGCCCTCAGTTGCCGTATGTGATGCATGCTGTCGCGGTCAGCCTGTCCGACCTGGCCGAAAGCCAGGCTGCCGGACTGTTGCAGGCGATCAACGCGGGAATGCGCGACCCCGACAGCGGTTGGGTACTCACCGACGCGATCGATGTCCTCTGCGAACACAACCTGCTGCTGGAGAGGCTGGCGCGGGACGCCGCACGAGTCTTCTACAACCACGCCGAGACCGCGTTGCGCGACGAGAGCCGCGCAGAACTCGCCCACCCCTCCCTCACGGGTCTGCTGCGTCTGGCGCTGTCGAAACACGTTCCGCAGCACCGCCTGCTCAGCCTGCTCAGCGAAGTGACTGGGAACGAGCCGGCGACCGCACTACAGCGGTTGCCCGTGGTCATCGGCCTGGCACACGACTACTTCGGCGAAGCTGACTTGCTGGACGTCCTTGCCCTGCTGGCCGACAACCGTGGCCTTGACCCAGCCACACGCGCAGACGCGACCTTCGAACTCGGCCTGGCCCATGTCCACACCGCCCTTACCCAGCACACCGGGTCCGCAGCCAGACCCGATTTGGAACGCGCGCTCATGCGTTTCAATGTCGTGGCCCAGCACCATGAAGCGCGTTTCGATGCCCGCGCCTACGCTGCGTCCGTTGAAGCCATCCTTGCCTTCAACGACCTGGCCGAAGACGACGCCTCCGCCGTCGACCGACTCCGGAACGCCGTTGACCTGCTCGAGAGCAGCTTAGCGACGCTCCAAGCCTGGAACTCTGGCCACCACGACATGCCATGGCTAGCCGCCCGGGGCCAAGCCCTAACCGCCTGGGCGGGACTGACCACCACCCTCCAGGCCGCCGCGCAACACCTCTTCCAGCCGAGCTGGTACGACGCGGCAGCGGCGCTGGAGGAACTCATGGACGTCTACCTCGCCTGCCGAGCCGTCAGGGTGTATCCCGCCCACGCCGACGAGCTCGGCTCACTTGTCTACCCAACTGTCGAAGCCAGCTTCGCCAAGCGCGCGGGCCTACTGCACCACTTGGAGCAAGCCCTCGACCACGACCCTCGCTTCGTCGATCACCCAGACGCAACGGCCTTGCGCGACGCCGTCCGCCAACGTGGCACCACACCAACAACCGGAGAGCAGGAACGCCTGGGAAAAGCCCTGGCGAACCGCCCCGTCCTCGCGGCGCTGTTCGCTGACAACGTCCC
The DNA here is from genome assembly GCF_040609695.1 of Amycolatopsis sp. NPDC004625. Taxonomy (NCBI): domain Bacteria; kingdom Bacillati; phylum Actinomycetota; class Actinomycetes; order Pseudonocardiales; family Pseudonocardiaceae; genus Amycolatopsis; species Amycolatopsis sp. NPDC004625. The sequence goes on along the minus strand of NZ_JBEXKX010000027.1, from coordinate 90,927 downwards.
CGCACTTCGCGATGACCTCGATCCCGCCCTCCTTGACGCAGTCGAGGACACTCTGCAACAGCACCAGCACGGATTTGCGCAGACGGACAATCCCCGGTACAACCAACTGGTCATCACGCTGCTGGAGCAGCTGTCGCAAAGCCCGGAATGGTTGCCTCCGGTCTCCACCCACTTCACGATTTTGCTCGACCGAGTGCTGCGCTTCCTGCACGTGAGATTCGATGCCCAAGCAGATCTATACGGCACCATCACGAGGTACCTCGGTCCTTGCCCACCTGGCGAGGACGGCAAGCCTCAGCTGTGGCCCGAGGAGACCATTCAAGACGACCTCCACCAGCACCTCTCTATCGCACTCACCCCTGGCACCGTTCAACGCGAGGTCATCGACATCGCCAGTGGCCGCACTGACATCACGTACACCCCGCAACCTGGGAACCGCTTTGTAGCGGAGATCAAACGGAGACCCAGCAAAGCGACCCGGATCGCAGTGGAACGTGACTACCTACCGCAAGCCACGAACTACACGGCTACCGGCCCGCCTTTCGGTATCCTCATCGTCGGAGACCACGGCCCCCACACAGCGGGATACACCAGCCTCAACGACAGCGTCTGGATCACGCCCGTCACACGCAGTCCCACCGAAACACCTAGGCTCATGGTGATCGGTGTCCTTCCAATAGGGCGTCCAACGCCGAGCGATGTCACCACGCCGGCAAGCGAACGCAAGTATGACCGGGCGCCAGGAGGAAGAGCTCGGCAGGAAGACCCGAAAAGACGCTGATCGGAGCACCGTATTACCGCCCCACGCCATAAAATCCGCGAACAAGCACTCAGACTGGCTCTACTCGACAAACGATCACCGCATCGCGTTCAGGCAGTCTAGCGCCTGGCCTGGCCCGGGTCGCGCCGTAGTCACGATGCAAGTCGACAGGCGGCGCCTGGTGCCCCAGCTCGCCTGACTACGGCGATCGGGCGCCTTCAAGATGACGACATCCTCGTGTGCGATCAGGTGCAGTGGCAAGCCGCCGTCGCGTTGCTTGCGGATGAAATCGCGCTGGAAAAAGCTGCCGCGCGCGACCAGCTTGGTTTCCGCGACCCGGGCGAGCAGGGCGACGCACCGCTCGACCGGCACCAGCCCGGCCGCGGCGCCGCAGGCGATGACCTGGGAGGGCAGGTCGATCAGCTCGGCGTGTTCGCGCCATGGGCGGACCGTGATTGCCACGTGGCCGCCGGGGCGCAGGATGCGGGCGCAGGCGGTGAGGATGCGGGTGAAGCCGGCCAGTAGGCGGTGGTGGCCGATGTTGGCGAGGTTGCCGCGGTCGAGTGCGCTGCCGTAGCGGTAGTGGCGCTTGCTGACCTTGTCGACGCCCGCCTCTCGGTCGGTGCTGACCAAGCCGTGCACCGACGGGCCGTACGGTGGCGAGGTGACGATCAGTGCGACCTGGCCGACGTACTGCTCCGGCAGCAGTGTCTCGAGTTGGCGGGCGTCGCCGCGGACGATCTGGCCGTCGTGGTCGTGGCCGCGCTTGCGCGCGAAGCGGAGGTTCGCGCGGGCGATGTCGGCCCAGTGCGGCTCGTACTCGACGCCGACCGCGCGGCGCCCGAGGTCGATTGCCTCGACCAGGGTGGTGCCGATTCCGCACATCGGGTCCAGCACCAGCTCGCCCGGCTTCGTGTAGTGCTCGATGGCGTGCGCGGCGACGGCGGGCAGCATTTTGGCCGGGTGCGCGGTCGACTCCGGCACGTACCGGCCCTTGCGCTGCGCGGCCGGCGAGGTCTGCGCGGTCGCCCACACCGACACCGGCAACTTCCCGAAGTCCGTCGGCGCGTCGGCGGGTGGAGTGGTGTCGAGGGCGTCGATGAACGCGCGGGACAGCGGCATGGTCGGCTCGTCGGCCGAGGACGTCGGGGTGGTCGGCGGTGTGGTGGTCACGGCGGTGCACCTGCCTTTCGGTCGGCTGGTCATCGGAGGTCTTCCGGCTGCGCGGCGTCGGCGTGGGCTTGGGCGAAGACGAGGACGTCGCCGTGCGCCCGCGTGTGCGTCATCGGCGCGGCAGGTTCTCGGCCGCCGGGTGCGAGGTCGGTTCGGTGCGTCGCGGCGGGTGGCTGGAGGCGGCCGTTCTGGATGGGGGTGTGGAGGGTGACGATGTGCTGGAGGTAGAGCAGGTCGGCGTTTTGCGCGGCGGCGATCATCTGGCCTGACGCGTCGGCGAGGCGGCCGCTCGACCAGTCGCTGTAGGTGTAGACCGCGAGAATTCCGCCGAACCCGAGCGACTGCGCTGCTGCGATCGCCACCGCCTCCGCCGAGCCGTCGGCTCCGCGTTCCGGCGGCAGCGACGTGATGACCAAGTCGACTCGCTCGTCGGCCGACAACCAAGCCGACGCCGCCTCGCCGTTGACGGGCACCTCGATCGCGGTCAGGAGCTCGAGCTTCGTGATCGCGGGGCGACGATCGAGCGCGTGCACGGCGTCGAGCGCCGCGTCCAGTTCGCCAGCGCCGGTGGCGCGGTCCGCAGCCTCCTCAGCGGTCGGCCATGGTGCGAGCAGAACCCGAGCGCCGGGTGCCGAAAAGCTGGTCGTGATGGTCTCGATGATCGGCACCGGCCAGGCGGCTGCCGGGTCGATCGGGTCGGGCCCGGCCGTCCACACCGTCGGCGGAATCGGCGCGAGTTCGCGGCTGGTGGTCGATCGCTTCGGGGAGCGGCGAGTGCGAGCGCTCGAGCCGACGGGATCCGGAGCGCCCGGGTACGGGATGCCGTTGACGGATCGAGGGCGTTGCGGGCGGGTCGAGTCGTCTCGATTGGACGGCCGGTTGGCCGAAGACGGCGGACGTCGAGTCACGAGCGGAACCTCCGGGGCGGGCCACCGACCGATCGAGTCGGGTGGCTTTCTGCGCGGTCGCCGACTAACTCCGGCACTGAGGTCGACAAGAGACACCATCACGCCGAGTTCGCGTTTTCCGTCCGGCGGCCGAACCTTCGTGAGCGAAGTCCGAGCTGGTCGACTGCCGGATCGCTTCTGCGATTTCGAGGTCGCGGTGCAGGCGTGAAACGGCTTTGAAGCGGCTTTGTCACGCCTGTGACCTGGGCTTGAAGCGGTTTTGAGGCGCTCTGGCGCGCTTCCTGGCGACGTCACTTTCCGTTCGCTCAGGAGTGCCGCCATGGACCAGACCTCGTCACCGAAACAGCCGACCCTCAGTCCGACGACGCGTCCGCGTGGCGAGGCCGGCATGTTCGATACCGCCCGCACCGCCTTCGCCTGGCTGGTCACCGGACCACATCCAGTCGCCCTCGACGGCCGCCAAATCTCCGGGCTACCGCCACGGCTGGTGCCGCTGGACGAAGTCGGCAAGCTGACCGTCGCGAAAGGATGTCCACAGCAGACCCGGGACGCGGTGTGGACGGCACTCGTGACGCGGTCACGGGCGGAAGGCGGCACGTGGACGGTTGCGTGCGTCGGGCTGGCGCTGCCGGTGCTGTTGCCGGTCGCGGCCAAGCTGACCAACCGGTTCCGCGGCGAGTTCCACGACATCCACGCCGCGGTGCTGACTGGCTTCCTCGAAGCCCTGGTCGACGTCGACCTCGATCGGCCGGCCATCCTCGTGCGGCTGCGGTGGGCTGCGTACCGCGCCGGTCACCGCGCCCTGCGCGAGGCGCTCGACGCCGCGGCCCCGGTCGCCGACCTCGGCGCTCGCGCGCCCGGGCCGGAGCACGTCGGCGGACACCCCGATTTCGTTCTGCTCGCCGCCGTCGACGCCGGCGTCCTGACCGCCGCCGACGCCGCGCTGATCGGTGACACGAGGTTCGGCGAGCTGTCGCTGGCCGAGGCGGCGCAGGCCCGCGGCCAGACGTACAAGGCGACGCAGCAGGCCCGGCACCGCGCCGAACGCAAGCTCGCCGAATACCTGAGCGACGCGGCGACGCGCCCGAGGAGGCGGCGCACTGTCGCCCGCGCGCCGGAGAAGTCGTGGCGTCCGGTGTCTCCCCGGCCGCCGAAATCCGGAGTTGGTGACCGCGGGACGCGAGTGCCCGCCCGCCCTCGCCCATCCCGGTCCACGTCGGAACCGGGCGCCGTTCAGGAGGCGTCCCCATGCGACTGATCACCCACCGCCCCAGTCACCACGCACCCGCCCACCGGCCACCGAACCGGCCCAGCCATCGCACAACAGCTCGAGTTCCCGCTCGCGCAATGCGCTGCCGCCGGCCCGGTTCTGTGCCGAAAGCTCCGATCTCTCCAACACGATCGCGTCGTCGCCCGGTCGTCGTGCTCGGCGGCACGCTGGCCGCCGCGGCGCTGCTCCTCGGTGGTTCCGCGGCGCATGCAGAGACTGTGCAGTACGTCGCGCTCGCCCAGTCCGTTGATCAGGTCCTGTCGAACATTCGCTCGTGGATCATGGGCATCCTCGCCGGCGTCGCGCTCGTCTTCTTGACCATCGGCGGGCTCCGCTACCTGATGGCGGCCAACGACCCCGGCGAGATCGAGAAGGCCAAGGGCGCGTTCAAGGCCGCCGGCATCGGGTTCGGGCTCGCCGCCCTGGCACCGCTCGTCGTGGAGATTCTCAAGACGATCGTCGGCGCGGTGTAGACGATGTCCGCCCACGCCGCACGCCGTATGGTCACACCGGGACACGCCGTCCGGTCGCGTCGCCGCCGCTCGTTCTGGCTCGTCGCTCTGGCGGCGTCGCTCACAGTCGTGCTCGGCGGCGTCGCGTCCAGCGCAGCCACCGCCGTCCCACGACACACCGGCACCGACCAGCTCGCTCCGGCACAGCCACCGTTGCCGCTGCCACCCAACCCGGGGTGCGAGCCGAATTCTGCGGAACCGGCCTGCCACCTTCCGAGCACGAGCTCGGCCCCGTCGATTCCGGCGACTCCCCTGCCGCCGATCACGGCGCTGCCCGCGCTGCCGTCGTGCTTCCCGGGCTCGTTGGATCCCGGCTGCGCGCCGGCGACCAGCTCGCCGTGTCAGGGGCCGAACTGCATCCCGCAGCCGTCCACGCTCGTGCCGAGCACGCCACCGTCGGCGTCGGTGCCGGACGGCGCCGGCGGCGACGCCGCGGAATGCGGCCTGACCGACCTCACCGGCTGCATGGTCGTCGCCGCGAGCACGTTGCTTGCCGCGGTCGTCGCCGCGGGGATGAACCCGCTGCTGGACCTGCTGGGCAAGACGCTGCTCACCACGCCGGAGCCGGATCAGCTGCCCGGCCTCGGCGCGGTGTGGGTCGGCTCGTGGCACATCCTGCTCACCGCCTACGTGATCCTCGTGCTGCTGGCCGGGCTGATCATCATGGGCTACCAGACGCTGCAGGCCCGCTACACCGTCAAGGAACTCGCACCCCGGCTCGTCGTCGGCTTCCTCGCGGGCACCTTCTCGCTGTTCCTGATGACCAAGGGCGTCCAGGTCGCCAACGCGCTGTCGGCCGCGGTGCTCGGCGAGGGCGTCGATCAGGCGCAGATGACGCGCAGCTTGATCTCGATGGTGCAGGGCTCCCTGCACGGCGGTGGCATCTTCCTCGGGATTCTCGGGCTGGTCCTGGTGGCGATGCTCTTGGTCCTGCTGGTGGTGTTCGTTGTGCGGGTGATGGTGACGATCCTGCTGGTCGCTGCCGCGCCGATCGTGCTGATGTTCCACGCCCTCCCTCACACCGAAGGTATCGCCTACCCCTGGTGGAAGGCCTCCGGCGGAGTGCTGGCGATCCAAGTCGGGCAGTCGTTGACGCTCGTGGTCACCGTGCGGGTGTTCTTCGCGCCGGGCGGGTTCACCATCTTCGGCCCGTCGCTCTCGTCGCTGATGAACCTTCTGCTGTGCATCGCGCTGATGTACGTGCTGATCAAAATCCCGTTCTGGTTCCTGGCGCCGCTGCGCTCCGGCCGCCCCTCGTTGCTCGGGCGGATCGCGCGCGGCGTGATCGCCTACAAGACGATGGGCCTGCTGTCCAGCGCAGCAGCGGCCCGCGGCACCTCGCGAGTTCGCCCCGACGGGCCGAGCGCGCCGCCGGATCCTCCTGCGACCCGGTCCGGGCAGTTCATGCTGCCGATGAAACTGCGCCGCTCCACCAGCTCGCGCCAAAACCCGCGCCGAGGATGGGACGAACTCCCCCGCGCCGGCGCGCTCGACGGAACGCCGGGGCCAGGCCAGCTGTCGTTGTTCACGACGCGCACCGGCGACTCGACGATCCGGACCAACCCGCGCGCGCTGCCGCTGAAGGATCTGCCGAACGCGCTGCCCGCCGACCAGCTCGGGTTGCCGATCACCGTGCGCCGCGAGCCCGACCGGCCCTCGCGACGCACGCTCGCCGATGACCTCGCAGCACCGCCGCCGACCGTTCGTCCAGCGCGGCAGCCGGGCCTGCTCACACCCGACGGGCGGATCAACCGCAACGCGCGACCGCCGACGAAGCTGCCGAACGCGCTGATCGCGCCGAGTGCGGGCATGCTACCGATCCACCTGCCGCCGCAGACGCCGCGGCCCGCGCGACGCAGCCTCGCCGACGAGCTCGCCGACCCCACCCGGACCACCAGCGCACCGCAGACCGGGCCGGGCCTGATCACGCCCTCGGGACAGATCAACCGCGCTGCACGCGCTCACCGCCGTCCCGCGCCCGACGCGTTCAGCGGGAACCGGCCGCTCGCGTCCGGGCAGTACCCGCTCCCCCTGGGCCTGCGCCGCCAGCCGAAACCCGTACCCCCGGCATCACCCACGCCGGTGCGGAAGCCCGGCGGCAAGCAGCTGCCCCTGCCGCTGGATCTGCCGCCGCGCCGGCCCAGGAAGTGAGGTAGCGAGGTCATGTCCCGACCTGTGCGCATTCCCGCCGACGTCGACCGCCCCGACCGCGTGTTCGGCCCGCTCACCGCGCGGCAGCTGACGATCCTCGGCGTCACCGGCCTGCTGCTCTACGCCCTCTACGGCGCCACCCGCAGCGTCCTGCCGCTGCCGCTGTTCCTGCTCGTCGCGGTCCCCGTCGGGCTCGCGGTCACGGTGGTCGCGCTCGGCCGCCGCGACGGCGTCCCGCTCGACCGCCTGCTGCTGGCCGCAATCCGCCAGCGCCGCGCGCCGCGCCACCAGGTCTCCGCTCCGGAGGGCGTCGGGCCGGTTCCAGCCTGGCTCACCGACGAACCCAAGCAGGACACGGTGGCGCCGACGCCGCTGGAGCTACCCGCGCGCGGTGTCGACAACGGGCAGACCGCCGGCGTCGTCGACCTCGGCGACGACGGTCTCGCGGTGATCGCCGCCTGCTCGACCGTCAACTTCTCGCTGCGCACGCCCGCCGAGCAGGAAGCACTCGTCAGTTCGTTCGCACGCTATCTGCATTCGCTGACCGCGCCCGTGCAGTTCCTTGTACGCGCCGAGCGGCTCGACCTGGCCCCGCAGATCACCGAGCTGCGCGACCGCGCCGGCGGACTCCCCCACCCCGCACTCGAAGCCGCCGCACTCGACCACGCGGACTACCTGGTCCAGCTCAGCCAGCATGCTGACTTGCTGCGCCGCCAGGTGCTGCTCGTGCTGCGCGAACCGACGCGTCCCGCAGTCGTCGACAGCGTCTGCTCGGCGCTGGGACGCCTCCGGCGACAGCCCGAAGCACCTGCGGTCGATCGGGCGGCGCGCCAGGCGTCCGAGCAGCGTCTCGCCCGGCGGCTCAACGAGGCGGTCGAGCTGCTCACCGCGGCCGGAATCGTCGTCACCGCGCTGGACGCGGCGACCGCGACGGGCGTGCTCGCCGCGGCGTGCAATCCCGACACCTTCCTCCCGCCCTCGGCCGCGCTGGCCGGCGCCGGCGACGTCGTGACCGCCGCCGACCTCTACGACGAATTCGAAGGTCGGTGAGCGCAATGCCCCGCACACGGCAACCCGGCTCAGCAGCTGCGACGTTCACGCCGGACTCGCTGTCGATCGGCGCACGGCATCTCGAGGTCGGCAACGAATGGGTCGCCTCCTTCGGCGTGACCGGCTACCCGCAGGAGGTCTACCCCGGCTGGCTCGCCCCGCTGCTGACCTACCCTGCCCGCCTCGACGTCTCCGTCCACATCCAGCCCGTCGACCCGGTCACCGCCGCCAGCGGCCTGAAGAAGCAACGGGCCCGGCTGGAGTCCTCCCGACGCCACCACGCGCGCCACAACCAGCTCGACGACCCGGACCTCGACGCCGCAGCCGATGACGCCGCCGACCTGTCCCGGCGGATCGCTCGCGGCGAGGGCCGGCTGTTCAAGTTCGGCCTGTACCTGACCGTCCACGCCCCCGACGAGCAGGCACTCGCGGAGGAGGTGTCGGCGCTGCGGTCGTTGTGCGCGTCGCTGCTGCTGGACGCCAAACCGGCCACCTACCGGTCGCTGCAAGGGTGGGTGACCACGCTTCCGCTCGGGCTGGACTCCCTCGGTCTGAAAAGGACGTTCGACACTGCCGCCGCGTCCGCGGCGTTTCCTTTCACATCACCGGACCTGCCCGCGACGGATCCGACGTCGACCTCGCCCAGCGGCGTGCTCTACGGCTACAACGTCGGCTCCCAAGGCCTCGTGCACTGGGACCGCTTCGCCTGCGACAACCACAACGCCGTCTTCCTCGGCCGATCCGGCTCCGGCAAGTCCTACCTGGTCAAACTCGAAACCCTGCGCAGCCTCTACCGGGACATCCAGGCATTCGTCATCGACCCCGAAGACGAATACGCCCGCCTCGCCGCCCAGGTCGGCGGCGCCTACGTCCACCTCGGCGGCGGAGGCGTCCGGCTCAACCCCTTCGACCTGCCCATCCACACCACGGCGTCCGGCCGGCGCACCGCGCCACAGGACGCCTTGAACCGGCGTGCGCTGTTCCTGCACACCGTGCTCGCCGTGTGCCTCGGCGCCGAGTTGACCGCCGGCGAACGCGCCGTCCTCGACACCGCCCTCATCACCACCTACGCCAACACCGGCATCACCACCGACCCGCGCACCTGGACCCGGCCGGCCCCGTTGATGCGCGACCTGCGCGACGTCCTCGCAGCTACCGGCGACGCCGTGGCCGCGGACCTCGCCGCTCGGTTGCACCCGTTCGTCGACGGCGCCTTCGCCGACCTCTTCTCCGGCCCCACGACCACCACACCCGACGGCCACCTTGTCGTGTTCTCCCTGCGGGACCTGCCCGACGAGCTCAAAGCGATCGGCACGCTGCTGACGCTGGACGCGGTCTGGCGGCGGGTGTCCAACCCGGCCGACCGGCGCCGGCGACTGGTGGTCGTCGACGAGGCGTGGCTGCTGATGCAGTCACCGGAGGGTGCGAAGTTCCTGCACCGGATGGCGAAGACGTTCCGCAAGCACTGGGCCGGGCTCACCGTCGCCAGCCAGGACATCGAGGACTTCCTGCGCAGCGAGCTCGGCCGCGCGATCGTGGCTAACGCCGCCACCAGCGTGCTGCTGCGCCAGTCACCGCAGGCGATCGACCAGATCGCGGCCACCTTCAACCTCTCCGAAGGGCAGCGCCAGTTCCTGCTCACCGCCGAGCGCGGTCAAGGTCTGCTCGGCTCCGGCACCGAGTGGGTCGCCTTCCAGGCGCTCGCGTCACCGACAGAGAACGTCCTGGTCACGACCGATCCCGCCGAACTCGCCGAGATCGCCCGAGACTTCGACGACCCCGCAGTCGAGGACGTCATCGACCTCGGCCCAGCCGGGTCGGAGGTCGCACCATGATCCGGCACCTGGGGTGGATCGGCGACTACCTGACCGACCCGTGGAGCGCGACGCACCACCTGCTCGCCGGCGCCATCGACGAGGCGGTGCGGTGGACGCCGATCGCGCTTCCGGTGCTGATGATCGTCGTAGCGGGCCAGGCGGTGGGTCGACGCTGGTGGCGAGGCAGGTGCCATGCCGCGCTGCTGGCTGACGCGCGGTGCGTCACCGTGCTCGCCCCGCCGACCGTCGACCCTGCCGGTGGCGTCCTGCTGTGGTCCAACCTCGTCGGCCTGCTGCGGCCGGGCTGGCGGCGGTGGTTGGCCGGCCAGCCGCACCTTGCGTGGGAGTACCGGTTTTCCGAGCACGGCGTCAGCCTGCGGTTGTGGGTCCCGGGCGTGATCCCGCCGGGGCTGGTCGAGCGGGCGGTCGAAGCTGCTTGGCCCGGCGCCCACACCCGCGCGGTCGTGGCCGACCCGCCGTTACCGGAGCCGAAGGCTGGTCTGCGCGCCATCACCGTCGGCGGTCAGCTGCGGCTCGCGAGGCCGGAGGCGTTCCCGATCCGGACCGGGTTCGACGCCGACCCGATCCGCGGCTTGCTCGGCGCGCCGGTCGGGCTCGGACGCGGCGAGTACGCGAGTGTGCAGGTCCTTGCCCGGCCGGCCACCGGTCGACGGGTCAGCCGAGCGCGTCGCGCCGCCCGGCGGGTGCATGCCGGCGCGTCGGGCCGGCTCGGCGGCCGCGTGCTCGACCTCCGCTGTTCGGTGGCAGGCTCCAGCGCCTGCGGGCGTCGCCAGCACTGAGGGACCAGCCGCAGGGGGCGCCGTGTCGAGTCGGACTGCACGATGCGTGCCGCCATGTCGTCTCCGCTTCCTCGTGGGACCTGGGAGCACCCCGGCGACCGGGACCGCGTCGGGGCCGGGCGAGGGGGATCGTTCCGTGCGAGAGGAATACGCCCGGGTCTCGCCCGGCAGGGCGGGTACAACCGGCCGCCGGGGTGCCACGGATGACCATGGAGCGGTCGTCCCTGGTCCACCAGGGGGACGAAACCGGGCGAATGTCGGGTCAATGGGGTGGCAGGTCGGTTGACCTGCGGTAATGTGGCGACTCGCGTGCGTAACGGAACGGGTGATGATCTTGGGTGGACGCCGACACGGCCTGATCCAGGCGCGCAAGGCCGCGATCTACACCCAGGAGTCGCTAGCCCACGCGCTCGACATGGACATGAAGACCGTTGGTACCTGGGAACGCGGCGAGGCCGAGCCCGTGCCGTACAAGCGGCCGAAGCTGGCCAAGCTGCTGAACGTGACGCTGGCCGAGCTGGAAGTTCTCCTGGCGGAGGGCACCACCGAGCGACCTGTGGAGCCGGCCCCGGCCGCCGAGGTCGCCGCGCCGAGTTCCGAGCCGGAACCCACGCCGCGCGGCGGCTGGCTTCTGCCGGTTATGGTGAATGGAAGGTCCGTACTTGTGCCGCTGAACGCCACCACCCTGAGCACCAGCGACCTCGGGCCGCTTCTGCCGCCCGCTCTCGTCGCCGGTGACGAGGCCAACCTTCCAGCGGCCGGGGCCGCGGAATGGGACGCCATGAGTCCACTTAGTCGTCGCTCGCTGCTCGCACGCGGCTTAGCTGCTTCGGCCCTCCCTGCCCTTGGCCTCGATGAACTGCAGCGCGTTGCCGAAGCTATGGCCGACGCCCGCCGCTACTTCGACGGCCCGGTGCTCGACTACTTCCGCCGCCAACTGGCCGCTTGCAAGGCCGACGACGGCACCCTCGGACCGGCCAAGACCTTGCCCCTGGTGCTCGGCGTGGTGGGCGCAATCGAAGAGCACGCCCGCGACGTCAAGCCGAACCTCCGCCGCGAGCTGCTCAGGCTCGGTGCCGAAAGTGCCGAGTTCGCGGGCTGGCTCTTCCGCGACGTGCGCGACTTCGGCCGGACGCTGTACTGGTACGACCGGGCTATGGAGTGGGCGCAAGAAGCCGGTGACACCGCCATGCAGGGCTACGTCCTGCTCAAGAAAGCGCAGCTGGCCTTTGACCAGCGCGAACCGCAGCAAATGCTGACGCTGGCCCAAGCCGTCCAGCACGGGCCCTGGTCCTTACCGTCCCGCGTCCAGGCCGAATCGGTGCAGCAGGAGGCGCGGGCGGAAGTCATGCTCGGCGCAACCGCCGACGCCGTGGGGCCAAAGCTGGACCAAGCCCGCCAGCTGCTGGGCGCTCGCGACGATGGGGCGTCCACACTGGGCGCGCACTACAACGACACGCTGCTGACCATGCAGACCGCGATCTGCTACACCGAAGCCGGAGCACCGCGGCGGGCGGTGGAGCTGTACGACGAGTCACTGGTGGAAGACCGGTTCTCGCCGCGCGACTACGGCTTCTTCTTGTCGTTGCGGGCCGGTTCGCTGGCACTAGCCGGGGAGCCGGACGAGGCCGCCCGGACCGGTGTCGAGTCGGCTGCGCGGGCCGACAGCACCAGCTCGCGGCGCACGAAGCAGGAGCTGGTGCGCGTTCTGGAATATCTCCGGCCTTGGACGAACCGACCCGCCGTGACGCAACTGCGCGAGGTCGTCGCTAGCTGACCCTGTACGCGTCAGTCGGCGGTTATCGACCGCCAGTTTCTCCCCGGTCGCCTTCAGAGCGAGAATGGAACCGTCCTTCTTCGACCCGATCATGCTGTGACGCATCATCTGAATCACTGCGGTAGGAGTCCTGGCGCTCCCTGTCCGCAAGATCCTCGGTTGACTGGTCGACCCGACCCCATGCATCGCCTGACGACACCGGCGTGTCGTCGCCGTAAGGCGGGTTGTCGCCGGTTGTTGAGCCGTATGGATTGGACATTCCTGCCTCCGTACTTGTCACTTAGATTGCGACAGAGAAGCAGGCTACTCCGAATAGAGATCGATTAAAACTCCGTTCGCACACTGGAGGGATACGAGTCCTCATCCTGCTGGTAAGCAGTGCCCTACGATTAGACGACAGGGTGCGAACTCTTCAAATTATGATCTTAACTGGAGATTTCGTACAGCTTGAGCGTCAATCCGAGTGATTTCCCAGCCAAGCTTGTACTTCGGCGATAACTTGCCCCTGCCACGCCCGAGATTGCGGATTGGCATACGTCGGGTCGTCGTGAACGGCGATGCCGTGCTGTGCGCCTTCGAGCTCCGTCAGTCGGTGCGGGGCGGTCAGCCGGCGATCTGCGTCCCGCGACGACTCCACCGGGATGAAGGTGTCCTTGGTGCCGTGCACGATAAGCGTGGGCGCCTGGATGTCGGCCAGCGCCCCACGGGCGTCCAGCCAGAACACCTCATTGAGTAGGGCGCGGCTCAGCCTGAAGCTCGGCGAGTGCGGCAAGAAGCCCTGCTCGCTCAGATCGCGGGCGGCCTCATCGGTTAGGTAGTCGTCCTCCCAGAAGTCCTTCTGGTCCACGAACCGCTGCTTGTAGTCGAGCAGCGGGTTGAACAAGACCAGCCGCTCGACGTCGGTCGGGCGTCGGGCGGCGTAGTAAGCAGCCAGTCCGCCGGAGAAGCTGGCCGCCACCAGCGACGCCGAAGCCAGGTTGGTCTCCCGGCAGAGGTAGTCCCGAGCTGCATGGATGGCGTTGAGGACCCCGGCGAGCGACAGCTCCTCCTGACGGCCTTCGCTCTCGCCGTGACCGGGGAGATCGAAGCGGAGTGAGGCTACCCCGCCTTCGGCCAGGCCAGCGGCCAGACGGGTGAAGAAGCCTGCCTCGTGGCGGGTGACACCGCCACCATGCACCAGCACAGCGGCGTGGCGGCTCGGGCCGTCCGGCTGGACGAGTGTGCCGACCAAGTTGAGGCCGTCGGGCGTGCGGACCGTGGTCTCAGTGCTGCGTGCGGTCATAGTTGCAGCCTAGAGGTGTGGATACTCCAGGCAACCCTGTAGCTCGGACCGGTTGCAGTCGCTGCTCTCCACGGAGGAGTAACAGTGTTGCACCTGGCTTCGGCTACAGAGAGTGTGCTGCGCGGTCCCTGATCGCCACACCGAGTACCGATAGGAGGACTTCTTGTTTGATGCGCCCCCGCAAGGCGCTCGCAGCGGATACCCCCGTATAGGCTCCCATCCTTCTACCGATGAGATGAAGCCGCAGGTCCGGAGGGGGACGGGATGCCGATGCCACAACAGGAAGCAGCCCCACGCCTAGCGAGTGAATCTTCTTTGTGGAGGTCAGGTGCCAAGCCTATCCGACTGGGTGCAAATTGCTTCAGCCGTCGGCGCAGTGGCCGCGGCGGTCGTTGGATGGCGCGCGGCCGTGGCGGCGCGAGCATCGGCTGACGCTGCCAACAAACAACTTCCCGAGCTGCGTAGACAGGTGGAGGCGAGCAACATCCAGGCGTCGGCTTCGCAGCGGCAAGTTGAACTTGCGCAGCAGGCCGCTCAAGATGCGTCCAGAGCTGCTCGCGAGGCCGTTCGCGCCAGAGCGGATGAGCGCGCTCCACACGTGATCGTAGCCCTCAGCGAGCCCAAGTGGCCACCATATGTTGACCCAAATCGCTCAATGATGCCGTATGCTAATGAACTCAGGCTCCTAGACAAAGAATCCATTCAACGATCCACGCAGGGCATGAGTGAGTTCTTTATGACCAAGCATGCTAACTGGTTCATGTGGTTCATGGGTACTGGTCGCCTTATCAACGAGGGGCCGACAGCGGCTCGCGTGCGAGTGAGTGGTGAAATAGTAATGGATACCTCACCTTCCCTTACTCATGCACCAGAGCGATCATTTGCCTCGACATATCCCATCCGAGGTGCTCAAAGAGTTGGCGATAGGGCCCGAGATGAATATCTTGTTGCTCCTGGCACGGCTATTGAGTTCGATTGGGCTATTGGTGCACCAGTAAGGGAGTGGGCCGAAAAAAGCAACGCTCCCGACGCCGCTGGAGGCGAGATTAGCACGGCAGTGTGGTCATACGGCGATGCCGGCACATTTGACAATATTCGGTCTGAGTTTAGAGCTCGCCCGCTACGTCAGGACGCGGATAATCCCAATCAGTGGCATCTCATTGAAGATACCATAGGGAGAATTGGGGTAGTGACCTATCCGGCAAAGCGCACGTGGCTCTTCGAGAATCAGTCGGATGATGCCTGAGTTTAGATGCGCGACTGCGGTAATATTAAGCTGTAAGTCCCCAGCTCGTGGAATGCGATACTCCTAACCGCGTGCGCGGCGACTGCTGCGTTGAGCGTGATGACACCGAGGGTCGTGCGCGGGTAGGCTTGCCGACTTGCTGTTGCCGCCGTGGCTTGCAAATTTTCTGGCACCTGCAATAGTTGAGGCATGACTGATTCGGGCGAAGCGCTGCTTTTGCAAACCTTGGGTGAAAACTTTCTGGCGTATGTTACTGCAACAACGTTAGAGACTATCCGATTGCGTCTCACGCAGACCCAAGAGACACTGTCAGCCGAGCGCGAAGAGGTTCTTGGAAACCTGGTGGCTTTTGTTCAGCAGGTTTCAGCCAGTGCCGAACATGCTGGGTGGCTCAACCACAGCTTCGCCGACGTGTTCGGAAGAATCCCCGACGGCGAGTCCGACTCCGTCGCCAACTCATTACGGAGGTCTTCGGGAGGTGATGTCTGGGAGCCGACGAACGAGGATCCAGCAACTCAGGAACTACTAGTTGCGCTTCGTGATGTGTATCCGATCATGCTACTTCCCGAGGAAGCGCCTTCCCCAATAAATCACGGTGCGCCGCTTCTAAGCGGTCCCCTCCACCGTCACCCTCGGCGCGAGAGGTTCGAAGCCGCGGTTATTGCTGACGAGGTGCTGATTCAATTATTTCCTGAGGAGCGAGAGGGTCAGGGAAGGGTTGGTATTGTGTACAGCAGCGCAGGTCATGGAGGTGGGACGCAACTTTGGCTTTTTGCAGGTCAACTTATCGGTGCGGGCTGGGAATGGGCTAAGCTGACAACTAGGGTGCCTAGTCTGCAGGAGCATGTGACTGGAGCAAAGTCTGCCCTCAACGTCCTCATTGCGGCAATCAAGAAAAAGCCTGCGAAGATACCGGTCAGGGTAGGTGTCACCGGCGTGCTGCTGCCTGATGGTTGTGAGCACATTGAACTTGGGTGGGCTACCCTGCGTCGTGCCGACGAGCGAGATGAGAATTCGGTGATTGACAATGCTCTGGCCGGTTCATTGCAAGCTAATCAACCGGACGGTACCTCGATTACGATCAAGTATAGCGGCGACATCGTGATGGAGATGGATATTGAGTACCGTCTCCGTTTGAAGGAAATCGATGTGATGAAGAGTGGCTGGCCGCTAGACCTTGATCCAAGTCTAACGATCGAGAAGCGTCTCGAAAACTTACGTCTCGGCCTACTGCTGGCCTTTCCTGATGAGCAACAACCGGTGATGGTTGCGCCTACATGGACTCAGATTGTAGACCCTACAAAATCACACATACTTGCGGGGTGGAATGACCCGCGAACCACGACAAACCTCCTGCCGCGCCAGTTGTCGACTGCAGATGTCGATTCTTGGAAGGAGTGGGCAATTCTCATCGGGGAAAAACGACAGAAGAGTATCGACGTTTCGATTCGGCGCGCGCTCCTTGCCGCATCGCAACGTCCCATGCCTGAGGATAAGCTTGTCGACGCCGTCGTAGTTTGGGAGAACCTGTTTGGCGCGGCTCAAGAGACCACACTTCGGGTTACTACATCCCTGGCGTGGTTGCTGGCCGAAGGTGCCGACGAGCGGAAGGGACTGCGGGAGCGATTCTCCAAGATTTATCGATTGCGAAGCGGGATTGTTCACGGCTCGAAGCAGTTGACGCGCGAAGAGGCTCAAACGGAGCCGGATGAAGCCCTGAAGATCGCATTAAATGCTTTGCGTGCTATCTTCCGCGACCGGCCGGATCTGATTGATGAGGCCGATGGAGGTGCACGAAGCAATAGGGTGCTGATCGGTGACTAGGCTAAATAGTGAGGTCAGGCGGCTGCGGCTTTATCACAGCTAAGCAGTCTTTGTCCTACGACCTCGGGTCCGGATCGCGAACGTACGGCAAGGTATCCGACTCACTTACCATAATAAGGCAAGAAAAATCCCGCAGAGAAGAATCGCATCTTCCCTGCGGGTTCGCGGCTACGAACTCGGCGTATTGCGCCGTCGGGCCGGCTTGCCGGGTTCTTCCGTGGTCGCCTCGGCGGGGTCGCCACCAGCCTCGAACAGCGCCTCAATGGCCTTGCGCCGGTCGGCGGCCTCCCGCTCGATCTCGGCCAGGGCTTCGGCGGCACGAGTCGCCAGCGTGCCATCGGCGCGCTTGCTCTCGATGTAGGCCCGGATGGCGTCCAGGATGGTTTCGCCGAGCGTCACGCCGTCCAGCTGGGCGACCATCGTCAACTGCGAGTGCAGCGTCTTGTCGAGCTTGACTCCAAGGGTCTTGGAGCCGCTCGGGGTGGGTTCCGACACGGAATCCTCCTCAGTGCGGGTGCGGCCGGTCATCCCCCGTTGGGATGGCAGCGACCGCACGACACCGGTGAGGTGTCGCGGCGCGCGTCAGGCGCAGCGCGCAAGGCGGGTGGCCTGGACGCCGAGCCGAGCGGCGGCCAGATCGGCATAGTCCGGATTCAGCTCGATGCCGAGCCAGTCTCGACGGTGCTTCTGCGCGACTGCACCCACGGTGCCCGTGCCCATGAACGGGTCAAGGACAAGCCCGGGTACCGGCGTGACCCGGTGGGAGCAGGCTGCGACCAATTCGCCCGTCGCTGGCCCCTTAGCGCTGTGCGGCCGAGGCCGGCGGGGCCGGGTCCACGACAGCCCGCAGGTCGGACAGACCTTCTCTGGGGTCGTCGCCAGCAGCGGCCGAGTGATCAGCTGCGGCGGGAACGTAGCGAAGTGCGCACCGCGGTAACGGCTCGTGGACAGCGTCCACACGTCGCCCGGGTTCTTTCCGTCCGGATGACCGGTGCGCCCCTCAGTGTGCAACCGTCCGAGCCCGCTACGGCTGGCAGCCAGCGGACCGGCCCAGTGTGGCCGAGGGGTCATGGGTGCCTGACTCGTCCGAGGTGTCGCCGTAGACTTCAGCGGCTCGCGGATCGCGTCGAGATCGAAGAAGTACCGCGGTGAGCGCACCAGGAAGTAGATGTACTCATGTGTTGGCGTTAAGCGGTCCGAAATCGAACTCGGTACGGGGTTGGACTTCGCCCAGACCACTTTGTTGCGGATAGTCCAGCCATCGGCGGCGAGACCGAGCAAGAGCCGTTCCGGTGCCAGCAGCAGGCTTTTCGGCGGTGCCCCGTATTTGGGATGGCGGCTGTACGAGTCGCCCAGGTTGAGCCAGAGTGAACCGGTGGGCTTTACCACGCGCCCCACCTCCCGCAATACCTGTCGTAGCGCCAGCGCCCAGGCGAAGACGTTGGCCTCTTGGCCGAGCTGGCCGGGCTGGCCATAGTCACGGAGGGCGAAGTATGGTGGCGACGTGATAACGGTGTCCACGCTAGCGGTCGGCAGCTGGCGCAGCACGTCCCGAGCGTCGCCCATGAGGAGGGCGTTACGCGGCAGGGGCTGGCAGCGCTTGTCGCCTTCGGGTTCGGGGCATGGCCGCCGCATCGGCCGGAAATCGACCCGCATTATTCTGAGCCTCGGTCTAGTGAGATTTGTATCTGTTGAGCATGCATGTTCCACCTCCTTCAGGGTTGCTTAGTGTGCATGGAGTCGCCTTAAAGCAACTGCACATGAAAGTTATACCGAGGATGCACCACTCGCAGCATTAGACCATACCCCGGAAATGTTCGGTTTTATTTCGGTTACTTCTAGAGTCCGACACAGACATCCCTTGCGTAAGCCCGGGGCTGAGGCTTGCGAAGTGAGGCCAATTATTGGGCGCTTTGGTCCTGCTCCTTCTTCACCAGACGCTTGATCGTGCTAACGCTTAAGCCGTAGGTCCGGGCCAGCGTCGGCTTTGACATGCCGTTGCGCCAGTCAGCCAGTAGCCGGTCTAGTTCGTCTGCACCCAGACGGTCAGCCACCCGCCAGGGCTGCCGCACGGCCACCGCCACATCCACGGATGCGGCCCCGTTCAGGACCGTGGGCAAGTCGGTCTGGTCGTTCGCGGCCATCCGTTCCAAGACGCGTTTGGCCTGGTCAACGGCCGTTTGACGGTTCGAGAACCGATGCAACATCTCCACATCGTCAGGAACCCCTTCGTTTCAGTCTTCTGGGCTGGTCGGAGGGGTTTTCTGCGTTCCGGGTTCGATCTTCGATGATCGTTGTTCCGCGAGATCTTGTGCTCCTGGTGGGGCAGAACTGGAGCACCACCCCAGCCCCGGTCCGGCGTCGGCGCGGTGTTCCTGCTGCTCCCAGACTGGTCCGGGGGCGTGCCCCCACCGTGGCGACAACCGGCGCCACCTGCCCACCGTCAGCCACACTCGGTGGCGGGGCCGCCGTGTGCCAGCAGCGCTCGAGATCGTCGAGCAGCCGCTGCTCGACCTCCGGGGCGACGTGGGCGCAATCGTCCGCGCCGAGGCCCGGGTCTTCGGCGGACCCAGCCACCGCATCGACCTCGACTCATGCAACGCACCCACCAACGGATCGATCACGATCACACCACGTCGAAGATCGACATTGTCCCGATGCAAGCCGGCCAGTTCGCCCCACCGGCAGCCGGTCCAGGCCGCCGTGATGACCAGCAGCCGCGCGATCGAGCCACCGTGACCGCGCTGTCCGCCGGATCGATCCACACCCGCCGACGCCGATCCACCTCCAGTCCCGCGGCGTAGACCTCAGCATCACGCCGCGAGCCGAATCCGGACACCGAACGAACACGGAGTACTGCCTCGAGAGGGTTCAGCGTTCGGTGATCGCGAAGCTGTCGTCGAGCTTGGCCACGAGGTCCCCCACAATGCCGGGCGCAAACTCATGCGCCCATTGGGTGGCTGCGTCCAAGAAGCCGAGGAGGTCTTGGTGCGTGCTGTGCAGTTGAGCGGTGACGATATCCAACGGTGCCGTGATCGCGTGCTCGATCGGGGGCAGGGCCTCGCCGAGGCCACCGTCGGGCCAGATGCGCACGGCGTTGTCGAGGTGCTCCACCCACGGTGCGGGGCTGTGGCCGAGCCACGGCTGGCCACCGTGCGGGACGGTGGTCCATTCGCGCCAGCCCTCCAGGCCGCAGCAGCAGCTCGGCGGGATAGCGACCCCTGTCTGCGAGTCGCGGGCCAGCAGACCGCCGGCGGCGATCAGGCGGTCGGTCTCGATGATGGCCCGAAGCACGGCGACAGCGTCACGAGGATGTGCAGCAGAGGCATCGGAACCCTGCGGCTGCAGGGCCGCCATCACCGTGCCGACGTCGAGCGGGGACATGCCCGCTGACATGTGGACAAGGGAACGCCCGACACGGGCTGCGACCGGCCAGAGGGTGAACCCGGTCGCGTCGGCCGCGTCGATCACCGGTTCCAGGACGAGCATGGCGGTCAGTCTTCACGGGCAGTACACCAGCCGGGAATCGACGCTGCACCGGGTGACCGTCGGCCGCAGTCGCGGAAACAATCATCCCGCCCTTGGACCAGCCCAACTCCGTCTGCGGCAGATGTTGACGTGTTGTGGCTGGCGCGATTACCGGGGCGAGCAGGTGATGGCCAAGTAGTCAGCTCAACTCCGGTCACGCCAGCGGCGGGGCCGGCGATCGCGGTTATCGGTGACGACATCGGGTGCAACATACGGCGTGGCCATGAATTCCTTGAGGGCGAGCGCTTCGCCAGTCTGAACGTCCAGCGCGATGGCCTCGGCCGCGGTCGCGGCGGGATCCTCGCCGGCGACCCAGCGGGCCAATGTCCTCGCGAGGTGGTAGACGAAGGTCGAGGGCACCAGATCCGCCCGGAAGCCGGGGGCTGCCACCTCCGCGACCACAGTCAGAGCACGCCGCGTGGTGCTCATCGGCCCGGTGGTGACCGCCTGCTTCACCGCGTCCACCAGGAGCTGGAGCAATGGAGACCACAATGGCTCCGGGACCAACCCGCACAACACTGCGGTCCATGTCGCGGCCGCCCACAGCGCGTCCACGTCGGGGCCGCGGCCGGCGACGTCGGCCATGGCGGTCACCACACCTGCCGCCAGTTCCCACAAGCCGCAGTCGAGCGCGACCGCGACGGACCGCCCGTAGTGCTCGACGGCCTCGCCGAGCCGTCCGCGGCGGGCGGCGATCCGACCGAGGTCGTGGTGGAAGGCGGCGGCCTCCTTGGGCTCATCCAGCCGGGTGGCGTGCGCGAGCCCGGTGGTGGCAAGGCGTTGCGCCGCGTCGAAGTCACCGCGATCGAGGTGACAGAGGGCCAGTCGGCCGATCGCGGTGACTTCCGCCCGGTCGTCGTGTATGAGGCGGCTGAGCTCCAGAGCTCTGGTGGCGGCGGCGATCGCCGCGTCGAGGTCGCCGGCCATCTGGTGCAACGCGGCCTGGTCGAGCTTGAACGCGCCCTGCCGCCACTCACTCTTGACCGCAACGGCGAGGTCGTAGCCCTCCACGGCGTACTGCATCGCCTCCTCGGCACGTCCCAGCCGCTTGCTCAGCTGCCCGAGCACGCCGACCGCGACGAGAGCCCCGTGCCGATCATCGTGCTCGGCGTGCAGGTCGCGGGCGGAGCGGGCCAGTGCCAGCGCTTCGTCGTAGTCGCCCTGCCGCATGGTGATGTCGGCCATCCGCATGGTCAGTTCCGCCCGGTTCGCGCAGGCTTCGCCGTAGCCGACGCTGCGACGGAAGTCGGCCAGCGCGGTGCCCCAGTCCGACCAGTGTGCGGCCAGTTTGCCGGTGAGCTCGAACCGCCGGGCCCACCGCCTGTCGAGGTCGTCCTGCGGCAAGCCGGCCCGCTCCAGCGTGGTGTCGAGGCGGCGGACGAGCTCGTCCGCCGCGGCCCGGTCGTCCTCGTGACGCGGGTCGTGCACGATGAAGAACCACAGCTCGCCCAACAGAGCGTCCACGTAGGACTCGCCGGTCTCGTGCGGGGTACCGTCGGCCCGCCGGCGCAGGGTGGTGATTTCCCTGTGCAGCAACCGGCTGATGCGTTCGTGTGTGGCGCCACCGGTCTGCGTGAGCAGCGCGCACTCGGCGAGCGCCGCCTCGGCCGCGGTCGTGCTCCGGTCCTGCCACTGGTCCAGCCTGCCGTTCACCGTGCCTACGTAGAGGTAGGCGCGTTCGATCCCGGACGGCAACGCAGTCCGCACAATCGCTTCGCTCGCGGGCCACTCCCCGGTGGTGAGCCGGTCGACCACGATCCGGCCGAAGTCCGCCGCCGGCCCCGACGGGACGCTCCACAGCGTGCCGATGTAGCCGCGGGCACCCGCGCGGACGAACTGCCGGCCCACGCCGGTCCAGGACTGGCAGGAATTGTTGAACACGATCGGCCGCCGGGTCATCGTCAGCCATTGCGGGATCAGCCAGCTCGGCAGCTTGAACCCGTCGGCCAGCACGATGGCCTCGTCCGAACCGTGCGTGTTGAAGAAGATCAGCTCGACCGGGAGGCTGCGCGACAGTTCCATCAGGGCCTGTGAGGACGCCTCGGATCCGGACAGCAGGACCGGGTGGGTGAAGTGAGTGCCCACCGAGCGCAGCACATCCGGGGTTTCCGACGTGCGGAAGAACCCGGGGTCGAACACCAGGCTGAACGTCCCGGGAGAGCGCTCGACCCCAGCGCCGTACAGCTCGTTCAGGATCAGCAGGGCCGGGTCGGCCGCGACGTGCCCGATGGGCTTGGTGGCCCAGTCGGCGTCGGCGGTGCGCACGAACGAGTAGGGCAGCCCGGTGGTGAACACGGTGAGGCGCCGCTCCCCGACCTGGGCGACGGCGGCCGCGGGCACCTGCGCGGTCACCGCGGCTTCTACAGCGGCGTAAGGGTTCCGCCCGGCGGACAGGTATCCCCACAACTTCCCGACGAAGTCGGCCGACCGCACGTCCTTGCCGAGCGCTCGGGCCCCAGCCTGCACCCGGGCCTGCTGTTCGGCGACCGCGCGCTGGACCGGTTCGAGATCCGGTGGCGGCGTGACCACAAGCCTCGTGCCGCGGTGGTGCGCGTAGACGGCGCCGAGCAGGGCCGCGGTGTCGGCAGTGTTCTCCACCAGCACCGCCTCGTCCCCGCTCGACCCCCTGTCCTCCACCGACAACGGGTCGAGCGGGGGCACCTCGTGGTCAACTGCACGCAGCACCGCTCCCGTACGCAACGCGACGAACAGCGAGCCGACCCAGGCGGTGAGGTCGTCGATCGCCACGTCGAGCAGCCGTCCGGGCGCACTGTCCGGGTCGCGCAGCAGGTGCCACCCGGCGATGGTCAGGCCCGGCAGGTCCGTGCACGGCAGAGACAGGGTCTCCGGCACGCTCGCGAACATCGCTGAGCTGCCGGGTTGCTCGGGATCGCGGCCGGACTCGGCCCACACTTCGTCGGCTTCCGCGAGCAGCGCCGGATCCCTGGTGTTCAGTTCCTCCGGCGCGAAGGCGTGCAGAAACACGACGCGCCGGACACCCATCCGGTGCACGAGGTCGGACACCAGTTCGTTGTGCTTGAGCCACGACCGGTACGGCGACAAAGCCCGCCGCAGCCGATGGTCCTCGGCGATCTCGGCCATCGCCTTTCGTGCCGTCTCGGGATCGCCGGACATCACCTCGTCCCGCCCCAACGTTGCGCCGATGCGCTGCATGGAGGCGTCCTGGGCGCGGCGGAACCGGCCGTAGAGCTCGATGTACTCCGCCTGCGGCATCGGTGGCGGCTCGATCGCGACGATCGGGGTGAGCCGGTCCGCAGGCAGGCAGGACGTCACGATCGCCGCCTCCCGCACCTGGTCCGGCCGGCACACGATGACCGTGTCCGCCACGTCGAACACCGGCTCACTCGTGACGGTGACAGTGAGCTCAGAGGTGCCTGGCGGCAGCGAAACCCGCACCCCGCCCCGGTGGAGAGCGCACGGCGCGACTGATTCGACGGTCAAGGTGATCTTGCCGGGCAGCGCGAACACGGCTCCCCGCTCGGTGGCCTGACCGGCCGCGTCGACGGCCAGCAGCCAGTCGAGCGGCGAGCGCAGGTCGAACCGCTGGGTCAGGGCCGCCGCGACCGGGCCGCCGTCGCGGCTCTCGACGAGTTCCAGCTCCCGGGTGCCGATGCCGAGCCCTTGCCGTACCCGCGTCACCGGCACGTCCGCCGACGGCAGTGGTTCCGGCGCGACACCCGCTGCCAGCAGGTGCTCATTCACTGTCAGCGCGGGCTTTCGGTGCAGGTCGAGCAGGGCCGAGGCGAGCAGTCCGTCCGCGAAGCGGAGCCGGATCCCGTGTGACAGACCAAGATCCACGATCTAGAGCCCTTGAAGGTAGGAGTCGACCAGCGAGCAGCGGACCAGCCGATCGCCGCGCAGCTGCTGCCGGCTGAGCTCGCGTCCCTTGCGTACCATCGAGTTCACCAGCACCGGCGTGGACACCCCGACGTAGATCGCGCCCCAGTAGGTGGTGGCCGGCAGCGCCAGGGCCAGCAGCCCGCCCAGCCCCGCGAACGCCAGCGACACGACCAAGTAGAACCAGGACCATTGGAACCGGCCCGGATCGTGGCGAATCCCGTACAGCCGGACGATCTCCGGTGCCAGTGCCCCGGCCATGCCCAACAAGAAGACGACTGCTGAACTCACCGAGCAAAGCTACCTGATCCACGCAGCCGCCAAGCCCGTTTCGGATTCGGCTGTTCGGGTGCATTCCCCTTCGATCAAGCCGTTCGGCTGGTCGGAGGGGCCACACCAAGGCCGACAGGGAGATGTGGACGGCCGCCTGGCGAATTCTTCGCCCTGCTGACGTTCTGGACTACGTGGCCCGCGTGCGGTCGCCGGTGGTGCGGGCGGCCTCACGTGCCGCGAGCTCGACACGGTCGTGGAACTCGGGCCACCCGTCGGGAAGGTTGTTGACCGTGGGGTGGTAGCCGGCGCGGCCGTCGATGAGTTCGCGGACGATGTCGGCGTGACCGGCGTGCCGGCAGGTCTCGGTGATCATGTGGACGAGCATCCACTGCAAGGTCACGTCGCGCATGCCTTCGGGAAAGTGGGGCACCTTGCCGGGTGAGTCGAGATCGAGTGCCGCGATGGTGGCGTCAGCGTGCTCCCACGACCGTTTGTACTGCGCAATGATGTCGTCGCGTGTCTCTTCGGGGCGGGCGAGGAAGTCCTCTGACTGCGTGCGGTCGACCAGCCACTCCCCCGCGTGGGCGGGCCGGTCGAACACTTCGCCGAAGTAGCCGAACTCGTTGCCCGTCAGGTGTTTCACCAGTCCGAGCAGATTGGTTCCGGTCGGGGTGAGCGGCCGGCGCGCGTCGTACTCGGACAGGCCGTCGAGTTTCCACACCAGAACGTCGCGCACCTGCTGCAAATACAGATGCAAATATGTCTTCGGATCCACGCCCCGACCCTAGGAATCCGGTACCCCCGCGGTCTTGGACATGCGTGCCGCGTCGATCGACGATGCGTGCCACGTGGTTGGATGGCCGGGTGGACTCGGTACGGGGCTCGGTTCGGCTGGACACCGAACGGTTCGGTGTCGACGCCTTCCGCGACGGCTGGGAAGCGCAGGTCGGCGACGGTTTCACGTTGCCCGCCTTCCACCACGAAGCCACGGCCGAAGCCGTCGTTCGTGGTCTCGCCTCCCGCGTCGGGGACTCAGTCATCACAGACTTCGAAGCCGCCACGCGCGTGCGGGTCGATTCCGCGTTTCCCGATACTGGCGAACTGCGGCTCTACGTGGTGCATCGTGGCGCCTACATCCTCAGACGTGAACGCGACACTTCAGCTGTCGACGCCGGCCAGTTCGTGCTGAGCCGCTCGATCGGGGTCACCGGCTACGAGGTCGCCGCGGGCACCACCGCCCAGGTGATCGGGCTGCCCGCCGAGGCGCTGGGCTTGTTCGCCGACGGCACGCAGGCGACCGGCCCGGCGGCTGCCGCGGAGGTCCAGATGCTGCTGGCACACACGAGTGCTGTCCACGCGACACTCGGCGACCTCAGCGAAAGCGGCGTCCACGCCAGCCGCAACGCACTGGTGGAGCTGGTCCGCGGGGTTTTGCACGGATATGTCGACGGCACCGAACCCGGCCTGGCCGGCCCGCTGGTCCACGCGGCGGGCAACCTCGCCGATCAACTGCTCACCGACCCGGACCTGACACCAGCGCTGCTGGCGCGCCACCTCAAGGTCTCGCTGCGAACGTTGCACCGGGCCTTCGCGTCGACCGGCGAGCCCGTCGCGGCGTACATCCGCCGACGTCGTCTCGAGCAGGCGCGCCGCGCGCTCCTCTCGCCGTTCCACCCCACGGTTTCGGAGATCGCGGCACACTGGCAGTTCGCCGACAGCAGCCACTTCATCCGGATGTTTCGTCGCCACTACGGCCAGACGCCGGCCCAGTTCGCCCGCGATCACCATCACTGAGCGTTCTAATACTGGCTTCAGGTTGGTCGGGGAGACTGAGCCGCGTGCGGATCATGATCGCGGATGACGAGGCGGCCATCCGTGAGTCGCTGGAGCGGGTGCTCCAAGTCGAGGGGTACGACACCAGCACCGTCGCCAACGGTCTCGCCGTGCTCGGCGGGGTCGGTGACGACGCGCCGGATCTGCTGATCCTCGACGTGATGATGCCCCGCCTCGGCGGGCTGGAGACCTGCCGGCGGTTGCGGGCGGCGGGCCGGGAGCTGCCGGTGCTGATGCTGACCGCCCGGGATCAGGTCTCCGACCGGGTCGCGGGGCTGGACGCGGGCGCCGACGACTACCTGCCCAAGCCGTTCGCCACCGAGGAGTTGCTGGCCCGGGTGCGGGCCCTGCTGCGCCGCCGCGCGCCGGGCGAGGACGAGTCGCAGATCCTGTCGTTCGCCGACGTCCGGGTCGATCCCGACCGGTTCGAGGCGTGGCGGGGCGGGCGACCGCTCCGCCTGACCCGCACCGAGTTCTCCCTGCTGCAGGTCCTCGTGCGCAACGCGACCCGGGTGTTGACCCGCTCCGCGCTGTTCGAGGCGATCTGGGGCTTCGACATGAGCACCACGGCCAACAACCTGCAGGTGTACGTGAGCTACCTGCGCCGCAAGCTGGAAGCCGAGGGTGAGCCGCGACTGATCTACACGCTGCGCGGCTTGGGGTACACGTTGCGGGAGACTCCTCCGTGAGCGGGCCCGCCGGCCGGCTGACCCGGTGGTGGCGCCGGCGGTCCCTGCGGACCAGGCTGACGGTGATCGCGGCGACGGCCATCGCGGTCAGCGTGTTCGTGGCCTTCCAGGTGGCCATTGAGCTACTGGACCGGGGGCTGCAGGACACCGCGAAGGATCAGCTGCGCGCCGACTCCCGCGTGCTCGCGACGAACGCGGAGCGCGCCGGTCTGGCGCAGGTCCGGCTGGCGGCTTATCCCGGATCCGGTGGGCTGGTGCGGGTCGTCCTGCCCGACGGCTCGACCCGGACGCCGGCCGGTCAGCCCGCGCTGCCCCCGGTCAGCGAGGACGCCGGGCGCGTGGCGCAGGGCGCGTCGGCCGACCTGATGGAATCGATCGACAGCGATGACGACCGCTACCTCGTCTACACGCTGCGGGCGGGCGACGGCGCGGTCCAGGTGGCCCGCGTCGCCGATGACAGCACGAACAACGAGTTCGGGTGGGGCATGGTGCTGATCGGGCTGCTCTGCGTGGCCGGCGGCGCCCTTGTCGGGCGGACCGTGGCGCGGGCCGGGCTGGCCCCGATCGACCGGCTGACCGCCGCCGCGGTCCGGGTCGCGCACACCCGGGATCTCGACGCCGACATCCCGGACGAGGGCGGTGGGGAGATCCGGCGGCTGATCCGGTCGATCAACGACATGCTCGCCGCGCTCCGGGAATCCCGCCGAGCCCAGCGGCTGCTGGCCGAGGACGCCGCCCACGAGCTCAAGACCCCGCTGACCAGCCTGCGCCTCAACGCCGAGCTGCTGATCCGGCTCGATCGGCGCGGCACCCTCGACAGCGCGCTGCCGCCGGAGAGCCGGACCCGGCTGCTCAACGACCTCGGCGCCCAGGTGGCCGAGCTGAGCACCCTGGCCGCCGAGTTGACCGACCTGGCGCGCGGTGACGTCAGCGACGAGAGCACCGAGGTGCTCGACCTCGCCGACGTGGTGGTGGCCGCCGCGGCCCGGGCGCGTTCCCGGGTGCCCGACGTCGAGGTCGCGCTCGACGTGAGCTCCGTGTGGGTGAGCGGACGTCCCGCCGGCCTCCAGCGGGCGGTGCTCAACCTCATCGACAACGCCGGCAAGTGGTCTCCCGCGGACCAGCCGGTCCAGGTCCGGCTCCGTGCCGAGGGCACGTCGGCGGTACTCGAGGTCGACGACGCCGGGCCGGGTATCGACGCCGCCGACGTGCCGCGGGTGTTCGACCGGTTCTACCGCGCCGACAGGGCGCGGGCGTTGCCGGGATCCGGTCTGGGGCTGTCGATCGTGCAGCGGGTCGTCGACGCCCACGGCGGCCGGGTCGCCGTCGCCCGGTCCGCACGCGGTGGCGCGCTGCTCCGGGTCGGCCTTCCGGCCGCGGCCTCGCCCGCCCCGATCGCGCGGCTCACGGCCGGGGAGGACACCGCTGTGCGCTGACCCGCCTGCCGAGCAACAACGAATGTCAAGAACTCCACTGTGGACACAAAGAAGTACCGTGGTACCAACGTCCTCCCGAGAATGACGACCGCAGTACGATGAAACGGGACGGAATCCGGCCTAGCGTTCGGGCCATGACGAAACCTGATAGTCCACTGCGGACTTTCGCGGCGGCGGCCATGGCGCTGGCGACGGTGTTCGCCGTCGTCGCCTGCGGGTCGAAGGCCGACAACAGTGCGGCGCCCGCCGCAGCCGGTCCGCACAACGGGCACGCGGGCGGGCCCGCGGCTCCACCGCAGCCGCTGCGCGCCGGCGAGCGGTTCGTCGACCTGAAGATGGCCGAGGCCTACACGCCCGCGCCGCCGGAGGGCGGCGGCACGGACGAGTACCGGTGCCAGGTGGTCGATCCGGGCCTGACCAAGACGGCGTTCCTGACCGGAACCCAGGTCACGCCGGAGAACGTCGCCCTCGCGCACCACGCCATCGTGTACACGGTGCCGCCGGGCGGCGCTGCCGCGGTGCGCGAGCAGGACGCGAAGACCCCCGGCCCCGGCTGGGAGTGTTTCGGCGGGACCGGCGTAAAGGGCGCCGAAGTGGAAGAGGGGCAGGCGACGTGGGCGGACACCTGGGCGCCGGGCGCCACGGAGACGCTGTTCACCCAGGACGCCGGCTTCAAGCTGGAGCCGGGCAGCCTGGTCATCCTCCAGATGCACTACAACCTGCTCGCGACGGACGGCAAGCCGGGCGGGTCGGACCGCACGGCGGTGCGGCTGCGGCTGACGGACGGCACGCCGCAGACCCGGGAACTCGACACGTTGCCGCTCGACGCGCCGACCGACCTGCCCTGCCCCGCCGGCGAATCGGGTCCGCTCTGTGACCGGGCGGCCTCGATCGCGGACGTGACGAAGCGGTTCGGGCCGGAGGTCGGCGAAACCGCGGACCGGCAGGTGGCGGAATGCGGCCAGAGCGCGCCGAAGCCCGGCGACACCCAGACGTGCGACCACAAAGTGGCGGCGCCGATGACGCTGTTCGCCGGCTTCGGCCACATGCACCTGCTCGGGCGGGCCATCAAGGTCGAACTCAACCCCGGCACACCGAACGCCGAGGTCGTGCTGGACGTGCCGCAGTTCGACTTCGACAACCAGCGGCTGGTGAAGCTGCCGTCGCCGGTGGAGATCGGTCCGGGGGACGTGCTGCGGGTGACGTGCACGCACGACGCGGGGCTGCGCAAACGGCTGCCGCAGCTGAGCAAGCTGCCGCCGCGTTACGTGGTGTGGGGCGACGGCACCAGCGACGAGATGTGCGCGGGCATCATGACGGTCTCACCCCGCAAGTCCTGACGAAGCGCCGGACGTGTGTGAGCGCACCGAGGTCTGAGCTCACACACGTCCGCGCTGCTGCGACCTGAAAGGCGGATTCCCCTTGTCCCTCAACGCTTCTCCCGACGAAAGAACGGATCGCGCCGATGCGCCACCACGGACACCGATCTGGACGCTCCTGCCGCTGCGTGTCTTCCTCGGCGGCACATTCCTCTACGCGGGCCTCTCCAAGATCTTCGACACCCACTACCTGGACGACACCTCACCTCTCGGCGTCCACGCTCAGATGCTGCACTCCGCGGCCACCTCCCCGATCGGCCCGCTGGTGTCCTTCGCGGCCGAACACCCGACCGTCATCGGCCTGGTCATCGCCTTCGGCGAGATCGCTGCCGGGCTGGGTACCCTGCTCGGGCTGTTCACGCGGATCGCCGCACTCGGCGGGTTTCTCCTCGCGCTGAGCTTCTTCCTCACCGTCAGCTGGACGACCCGCCCGTACTACTTCGGCGCCGACATCGTCTTCGCAGCCGCCTGGACCCCGCTGCTGATCGCCGGCGACGCAGGCCTGTTCTCCACGACGGCCCACCTGCGCGCCGCGATACGTCGTCGCCACCCGCCGAACCACGCCCCGGACGACGCCGAGCGACGCATTCTGCTCCGGGGCGGCCTGATCACCGCGACCGCCGCTGCCGTCGGCGCCGGCGTCATCGCCCTTTCCCGTCGCACCACCACCAGACCAAAACCAAGCCAGGCAACAGAACCAAGAACGCACTCCCCGGCCGTGATCGCTGCGGTCTCCGCCGTCACCGTCGGTTCGTCGACGAGCTTCACCACACCGGACGGTTTCGCCGCCTACCTGGTGCGCCCCTCGACCGACAGCTTCATGGCCTTCCTCGCCGCCTGCACCCACCAAGGCTGCCCCGTCACGCCCGCAGGCGCCGGCTTCCGCTGCCCGTGCCACGGCTCCACGTTCGACGGCAACGGCCAGGTCACCGCCGGACCGGCGACGAAACCCCTGACCGAAGTGCCGGTGCAGGTCGTCGGCGGGCAGGTCGTCACCGCATGACCGGAAGCGCTACACCGGCAGGGCGAGTCTCAGGTCGTAGGCGAGGATGACGGCCTGGATCCGGTCCCGGGCGCCGATCTTGGCGAGGACCCGCCCGACGTGGGACTTCACCGTCGACTCCGACAGCGTGAACCGTTGCGCGATCTCGCCGTTGGTGAGGCCGTGGCCGATGGCGACGAAGATCTCGCGTTCGCGGCCGGTCAGGGCGTCCAGCCGGGGATCGTCCCGCACGGGCCCGCAGAGGTCATCGCCGAGCCGGTCGGCGAACGCGTCGAGCAGCCGCCGAGTCAGCGCCGGCGCGACCACCGCCTCCCCGGCGGCGACGGCCCGGATGCCGGCGAGCAGTACCTCCGGGCGGGTGTCCTCCAGCAGGAAACCGCTCGCCCCGGCCCGCAGCGCGGCGAGTGCGTACTGGTCCATGTCGAACGTCGTCAGCACCAGGATCCGCGACCGCCCACCGGCGGCGACGATGCGCCGGGCGGCCTCGATCCCGTCGGCGCCCGGCATGCGGATGCCCATCAGCACCACGTCGGGACGCAGCTCGGCGGCCCGCCGAACGGCCTCGGCGCCGTTCGCGGCCTCGCCGACGATCCCGGTGTCGGGGGAACTCTCCAGCAGCATGCGAAACCCGAAGCGCTGCAGCGGCTGCGGGTCCACCACGAGCACAGAGATCATGAACGGCTGCCTTTCAGGGGCGCGTAGACGGTCCAGCCCGCCGTCCGATGCGGGGCCGCCGAGACTCGCGTCGCCCGGCGATGCCAACTTCATACCGAGCGAACCTGAAACGACTGTTAAAGCGGCGCTCAGGCCGGTTGGCCGCGCCCGCCCGCGCTACTGCCTCGACAGCGCCCAGGGCATGAGCTTCTCGGCCAGTGCCCGGCTGAACGGCCGCACCAACGTCTGCAGTTCCAGGCACGCAGACTCGCCGACAGCAGCGTAAGGCCTCACGCTGTTCTCGTCGGTCGCCTTCTCGATCTCCGCTCGCCGCGCCGTGCCCTCGGGTGTGAACGTCGGGGCGGCGTCCTCAGTGAGCCAGCCACGCGCACGCAGGCCCTCGACAGCCGTCGTCCAGTCTGCTTCGGGCCATGCCCGGGAAGTGCGCAGGGTCTCGGCCGGGACCGCGCCGGATGCCGCGTGGGTGATCAGGGCTTCGATGCCGCTCAGGCCGGCCGTCAACAGGGCCGCCACGTGCGCGTCGCCGCGGTACTCGCGTAGCAGCGTCTGTGCGTGCCACAACGCCAAATGCGGCTCGTTGGGCCAGGGGACCGCCGTGTGGGCTGCGAACAGGGGGCGGCCGGTGACGTCATGTACCACCGCCTCGGCCGCTTCGCGAAGGAGCGAAGCTGCGCGGTTCATCTCGGGTGAAACGATCGCGTCGCCCAAAATTGCGCGCAATGCCCGGTCGGCCGCCGTGTATCGAGCCGTGAGGACCGTCGCCGGGTCGGTGGTGGACCACGCGCCGGCCATCGACTTCGTGACCAGGTCCGGGTTGAAGTTGTAGAAGGTCGCGACCACGACCGGCGCTGGGACCGCGCCGAGCGCTGCCGACCTTGAGGCGAAGTAGCCGGTGCGGCCGTGGATGCCCAGTTTTTCGTACTCGGCAACGGCTTCCGGGGCGAAGTAGATCATCCCGTGGTAAGGCTCGAGAATCCGCCAGGTCCGCCGCGCCGCTTCGATCACCGGGTCAACATACCATCCGGTCGGTACGGAGACGAGCGGGCAGGAACCGCCCGAACCGGGCTCGGCGGCGCCACAACAGGGTTGATCCGCGTGTCGGGCCGACCTACGCTTCAGCGTCGATGCCTGCCGAGGAGGACCGATGCGAGGCGCCAACCGTGGCCACCGGGTGATCATCTCCTGTGCCCTGTCCGCCGGTCTGCTGGCCGCGACGAGCCCGGCCGCGGAGGCCGCGCCGGCGTCGCAGTTCTCCCCCGGTGCGCCGGGCGCCGGAGACCCGTACTTCCCCGACATGGGCAACGGCGGCTACGACGTCAGCCACTACGACATCCGGCTGGCCTTCACCCCCGGAACCGGCGCGATCAACGCGACCACGACCGTTCTCGCCACGGCCACCCAGAACCTCTCCAGCTTCGACCTGGACTTCCAGGGACCGCTGACGATCAGCAGGCTCTCGGTGAACGGCCAGGACGCCGCCTTCACCCGCAGCGGCGCCCAGGAGCTGGTCATCACCCCGCCGTACGGCCTGCGGAAGGGCAGCCCGTTCGTCGTCTCGGTGACCTACGCCGGCGTCCCGCAGAAGATCGACGACCCCGCGCTCGGCCTCTCCGGCTGGGTCGCCACGAAGGACGGCGCCGTCGCGCTCAACCAGCCGATCGGCGCCGCGACCTACTACCCGGTCAACGACACCCCCGACGACAAGGCGACCTACACCCAGTCCATCACCGTGCCGTCCGGGCTCACCGTGCTGGCCAACGGCGAACCCGGGCCCACCACCACGCAGGGCGGCCAGACGACCTTCCGCTGGTCCATGAACCGGCCGATGGCCAGCGAGCTGAGCATGCTCGCGATCGGCGGCTACAACGTCACCCGCGGGGT
Source organism: Amycolatopsis sp. NPDC004625 (assembly GCF_040609695.1). Taxonomy (NCBI): domain Bacteria; kingdom Bacillati; phylum Actinomycetota; class Actinomycetes; order Pseudonocardiales; family Pseudonocardiaceae; genus Amycolatopsis; species Amycolatopsis sp. NPDC004625. The sequence goes on along the minus strand of NZ_JBEXKX010000027.1, from coordinate 57,802 downwards.
GATGGCCGGCGGCCTGCCGAACATCACCGCCATCGGCAAGTCGATCGACACGAAACCCGGTCAGGGCAAGGTGTTCAACCAGACCACCGCCCAGGTCATCCAGTGGGAATCCTCGATGTACGGGCCGTACCCGTTCGACTCGGCCGGCGGCATCATCGCCGACGTCGGCGTCCACTACGCGCTCGAGACGCAGAGCCGGCCGGTCTACGACCAGCGGACCAGCGACGTCGACGGCGACCTACTCGCCCACGAACTCGGCCACCAGTGGTTCGGCGACAGCCTCACCCCGGTGCACTGGTCGGACATCTGGCTCAACGAGGGGTTCGCGACCTACTCGGAATGGCTCTACCAGGAGAAGTTCAACAACATCCCGGTGCAGCAGACCTTCGCGGACACCTACGCCGGCGAGGAGGACTGGAGCGGCCAGGTCGCCGACCCCGGCCGTGACCACATCTTCGACGACCTGGTCTACAACCGCGGCGCGATGACCCTGCAGGCCCTGCGGACGAAGATCGGCGACCGCGCCTTCTTCGCCGTGCTCAACCTGTGGCCGTCGACGCACCGGTACGGCAACGTCTCGACGCGGGAGTTCATCCAGTTCGTCGAGCGGCTGACCCACCGCGACCTCGGATCGTTCTTCCGGACCTGGCTCTACCAGCCGGGAAAGCCGGCCCTCTGACCGTCACTCCAGCGCGGCCGCCTTGCGCAGCAACACCGAACGCTCACGGTCGTTGCCGCACACCCGCGCCGCCGGCTCCAGCTCCGTGCGTGCCTCCCGCACCCGGCCGAGCCTGGTCAGCAGGTCTTCGATGAACCGGCGGCCCGCGACCATCATTTCGTCGAAGTCGCCATCACGGCCGCGTTCGACTGCTCCCGGCGCCGGTCCCCTCGGAACTGCTTGAACGAGCAACTAGATGCGAGTACTAGTGGCAGCAGGGCCGACACGGTCCGTTCACTCTTCAGGGGAGAAGCAATGCCACTTGGGTTCAGCCTTCCGGTCTTCGGCAAGGCGGCGGCCACGCCGGGCGGGATCGCGTACTACGCGCGCGAGGCGGAGCGGGCGGGGGCGACCGGGCTCTGGGTCGGCGACCGGCTGCTGTCGCCCGTCGCGCCGGTCGTGCCCTACCCGGGCTACGAGACCATGCCCGAGGAGTTCCACACCGCGCAGGACCCCTTCACGGCGTTGGCCATCGCCGCCGCCGTGACCGAGAAGGCGGTGCTCGGGTCCAGCACCATCAACGCGACCCAGTACCAGCCCGCGAACCTCGCGCGCCTGCTGACCAGCATCGACGTCGCGAGCAACGGCCGGCTCCTGCCCGGCTTCGGCATCGGCTGGTCGCCCGACGAGTACGACGCCGTCGGCGTGCCGATGGGCGAACGCGGCAAGCGGCTGGACGACCTGCTCGACCTCCTCGAGACCTGGTGGACCCGGGACCTCGTGGCGCATAAAGGCGTCGGGTACACGATCCCGGAATCCCACGTCGACCTGAAGCCGGTGCGGAAGCCGCCGGTCCACCTGGCCGGCTTCGGCGGGAAGGCGCTGCAGCGCGTCGCCCGGCGCGCGGACGGCTGGCTGCCCGCCTGGTCGATCCCCGAAGCCTTCCCGGCCGACGTGATCACCTCGACCTTGGCTCAGATTCGCGTCGAGGCCGAGCAGGCCGGGCGTGACCCGCAGGCGCTCGGCGTCGCGCTGCGGGTGAACGCCGCGCCCGGCACGGACCTGGAGACGATCGCCGAGTCCGTGACCAAGATCGTCGAACTGGTCGCTCCGGACCACACCTTCGTCGACCTGTCCTACCTGGCCGGCAGCGTGGAGGAACTGCTCGACCTGACCGGCCGCCTGCTGGCTCTGACGGCCCGGGGCTGACGGATTTCCGGATCGCACGGTTGAGATCCCGCGTCCGTGGGCACGTCACCGGAGACGGGTCCTGGATGCGGGCTCGTCCGGGGTAGGCGGCGGCTCGCCGTGGTGATCACCCTGCCGTCGGGGCGGCAGGCGCGAAGGTCACCGCGGCCGGCCGCCGCCATCTTCTTCCGGCCGCCCGGCGGCCATCGTGGCGAAAATGCGGGCGAGCGCCGCCAAATCCTCCGCCTCGAGCGCAGCCAACGCCGGCGGCGGTTCGGTCAGGATGCGCCGAGCCGCCGCCGCGGCCTGCAGACCTGCCTCCGTGAGGTGCACCAGCCGGCTGCGCCTGTCCCCCGGATGGGCTCGCCGCTCGGCCAAGCCGCGGCGCTCCAACAGGTCCACCGCCACCGTCGCCGCCGAGGGGTCCACCTCTGCTGCCTGGGCGATCTCGCGCAGGGTCATCGGGGCGCCGGCCAGTTTGATCAGCAGCTCCGCCTTGCCCACGCCCAGGTCCAGCTCCAGGCGCAGGGCGCGGAGGCGGTCCTGGCCGGTGACGAAGGCCAGCACCTGCGCCCAGACCTGCGCCGCCGGGGTCGGTTCGGGGTTCATCGGGACACGTCCATCGCTTGCTCGCTCAGCCGGGCGCCACTGTAGCGGGCCCGGCGGCCGGTCGAGAGCAGGCCGAGCAGCACCGTGGCCGCGCCGCAGCCGGCGAGCACCGTCCACGCCGTGGCGGGGGACGCGCCGGCCGCGACGAGCGAGCCGCACACCGCCACGCCGATCGCGCCGCCGGTCTGGCGGCAGGTCGACGCGATCGCCCCGGCCACCCCCGCCTGGTCGCGGGGCAGCCCGGCCAGCGCGGCGGTCGTCATCGGGGTCCCGGCCAGGCCGAACCCCGCGCCGAACAGCAGGTAGGCGAGGACGAGGCAGCCGGCTCCGGTCGACGGCCCGGACCCGGCGAGCAGGCCGGCGCCCGCCGCCAGCAGCAGCCCGGCGAGGACCAGGGGCAGCCGGGCGCCCCGGGCCGCCACGACGCGCCCGGACACCGTCGCGCACACCGCCCCCGCGGCGGCCATCGGGATCGTGAGCAGGCCGGCGTGCAGCGCGCTGTAGCCGCGGACTTCCTGCAGGTAGAGCGTGGTGAGGAAGAGGAACCCGCCCACGGCCGTCAGGACGAGCAGCGCGATGACCGCCGCGCCCGAGAACGCCCGGCTGCGGAAGACACCGACGTCCACCAGCGGCTCGGCGCGCCGCGACCCGGTCACCACCAGCCCGCCCACCGACACCGCCGCCAGCAGGAACAGCCCGATGATCAGCGGTGACGTCCAGCCGTGCCGCGGCCCTTCGATGACGGCGGCGGTCACCGGGCCGAGGAACGTGACGACGAGCAGCTGGCCGAGCGGGTCGAACCGCCGGGCGCGCGCCGCCCGCGACTCCGGGACGAACCGCTGCGCCAGGCCGATGGCCAGCAGGCCGATCGGCACGTTGACCCAGAAGATCGACCGCCAGCCCAGTCCGCTGACCAGCAGCCCGCCCAGCACCGGCCCGCAGGCCCCGCCCAGGCCCGCCACCGCACCCCAGGTGCCGACCGCGCGGGCGCGTTCCTTTGGGTCGGTGAAGGTGGTGGCGACGATCGACATCGCGACCGGGTTCAGCATCGCGCCGCCGACCGCCTGCAGCGCGCGGAACCCGATCAGCGCCCCGAGCGACGGCGCGAAGCCGCACAGCAGGGAGCCGAGCGAAAACAGCCCGAGCCCGGTCTGGAACACGCGGCGGCGGCCGAACCGGTCGGCCAGCGAACCCGCGAACAGCAGCAGGCAGGCGATGACCAGCACGTAGGCGTCGACCACCCACTGCAGGCCGCTGACCGGCGCGTTCAGCGACTGCCGGATCGAGGGCAGCGCCACGTTGGCGATCGTCGTGTCCAGCCCCGCCACGACGACGCTGAGGCAGCACGTCGCCAGCACGACGGCCCGCCCCCGCGTCTCCACAAAGTAATTGTTGCACAACAACTACTAGTGGCCGTCGTGGGGGATTACCTACCGCGATGACCGGTTTCCTGGTTGAAGTTTTGCCGGAGCGCGGCTACGCTCCCACCTACGCTGGGAGCGCTCCCACATGGATCACCAACGCTCGATCATCCGAGAATGGAGGCCCATCATGCGCATGCGCGGCATCTCCCGGTCCGGCACCGGACGGCGGAGCGTGATCGCACTGGTCATCGCCCTGCTCACGTGCCTGTTCGTCGGCGTCCCCGCCGCTTCGGCGCACGGCACCATCGTCAGTCCCCGCACCCGCGCCTACCAGTGCTGGCAGGACTGGGGCAACCAGCACACGAATCCGGCCATGCAGCAGCAGGATCCCATGTGCTACCAGGCTTTCCAGGCCAACGCCGACACCATGTGGAACTGGATGAGCGCGCTGCGGGACGGGCTGAAGGGCAACTTCCAGGGCGCCACCCCGGACGGCCAGCTCTGCAGCAACGCCCTGTCGCGCAACAACTCCCTGAACACCGCGGGTCCGTGGCGGACCAGCACCATCGGCGCGAACTTCTCGATGCACCTGTACGACCAGGCCAGCCACGGCGCCGACTACTTCCGGGTCTACGTCAGCAAGAACGGGTTCGACCCCACCACCCAGCGCCTCGGCTGGGGCAACCTCGACTTCATCACGCAGACCGGCCGGTACGCCCCGGCCAAGGACATCACGTTCGACGTCAAGACCTCGGGCTACACCGGACACCACGTCGTCTTCACGATCTGGCAGGCCTCGCACCAGGACCAGACGTACATGTGGTGCAGCGACGTCGTTTTCAGCTGACGATCAAGGGTGGTGCTGTTCCGGCGACCCCGGAACAGCACCACCTTTTCGCCGGTTTTGTCCGCCGGTGCGACGACATTCGCATGTTTTACCCCGCGCTCGCGCGTGAAACCTGCTTCCGGAGCCGAACCGTAAAGGGAGCGAAGGATGCGCGCTTTGACCGTTGTGCCGGGACAGCGGGATTCCCTGCGAGTCGACACGGTGCCGGATCCCCGGCCGGAGCCGGGCGAACTGCTCGTGCAGGGGCTCGCGCTGGGCGTGTGCGGCACGGACAAGGAGATCGCCCGCGGCGAGTACGGCTGGGCGCCGCCCGGCCGGGATCGCCTGGTGCTCGGGCACGAATCCCTCGGCCGGGTGCTCGAACCGGCCGGGGACTTCGCCGAGGGCGACCTCGTCGTCGGCGTCGTCCGGCGGCCCGACCCGGTGCCGTGCGGCGCGTGCGCGGCCGGCGAGTTCGACATGTGCCGCAACGGCCGCTACACCGAGCGCGGCATCAAGGAGATCGACGGCTACGGCAGTGAACTGTGGACCGTCGACGCGGACTACGCGGTGCGCCTCGACCCCCGCCTGCGAGACGTCGGCGTACTGCTGGAACCCACCACGGTCGTCGCGAAGGCGTGGGAGCAGATCCAGCGCGTCGGCGAGCGCGCCTGGTTCGAGCCGAAGCGGGTGCTGGTGACCGGCGCGGGCCCGATCGGCCTGCTCGGCGCGCTGCTGGGCGTCCAGCGCGGGCTCGACGTCCACGTCCTCGACCGCGTCACCGACGGCCCCAAACCCCGGCTGGCCGAGCAGCTCGGCGCGACCTACCACCACGATCCGGTCGAGAAGGTGCTGAGCGCTCTCGAGCCGGACGTCGTCCTCGAGGCCACCGGCGTCGGCTCGCTGGTGTTCGACGCGATGGCGGGCACCGGCTCCTACGGCATCGTCTGCCTCACCGGCGTCTCCCCGGCCGGCCGGACCCTGACCGTCGACGCCGGGACCGTCAACCGCGAGCTCGTCCTGGAAAACGACGTCGTCATCGGCTCGGTCAACGCCAACCTGCGCCACTACCGGGCCGCGGCCGACGCGCTCGGCCGGGCCGACCTCGATCGGCTGGCCGGGCTCATCACCCGGCGGGTCCCGCTGGAGCAGGCCGCCGACGCCTTCGACGCGCCCGGCGACGACGTCAAGGTCGTCCTCGACCTGGCCGGCGAGAACTGACCGCCATGACCCGCCCGATCGAGGACTACGCCCTGCTGGGCGACCTGCACACGGCCGCGCTGCTGTCCCGCGACGGCGCGATCGACTGGCTGTGCCTGCCCCGCTTCGACTCGCCCGCCTGTTTCGCCGCCCTCCTGCACGACGAGCGGGCCGGGACCTGGCGGCTCGCGCCCGCGTCCGGCGGCCCCGCCACCCGGCGCTCCTACCGCGGTGACTCGCTGATCATGTCGAGCGAGTGGGACACCCCCGACGGCACGGTCCGCGTGCTGGACTTCATGCCGCCGCGCGGCGAGGCCGCCGACGTCGTCCGGATCGTCGAAGGCGTGTCCGGCCGGGTCCCGATGCGGATGCTGCTGCGGCTGCGGTTCGACTACGGCTCGGTCACCCCGTGGGTCCGGCGCGAGGACGACGACCTCGTCGCGGTGGCCGGCCCCGACGCGATCCGCGTCCGCACACCGGTCCCGCTGCACGGCGAGAACCTGGCCACCCACGCCGAATTCACCGTCGCCGCCGGGGATCGCGTCCCGTTCGTGCTGACGCACGGCGCGTCGTACCGGCCGCGGCCGAAGCGCGCCGACGCCGAGACCGCGCTGGCCGACACCGAACGGTTCTGGGCGGACTGGATCGGCCGCTGCCGGTACACCGGGCAGTGGCAGCCCGCGGTGCGGCGCGCCCTGATCATTCTCAAGGCCCTCACCTACGCCCCGACCGGCGGCATCCTCGCCGCCGCGACGACGTCCCTGCCCGAGCAGCTCGGCGGGGAACGCAACTGGGACTACCGCTACTGCTGGCTGCGCGACGCGACCTTCACCCTGCAGGCCCTGATCGGCACCGGCTACCACGACGAGGCCCGCGCCTGGCGCGAATGGCTCGTCCGCGCGGCCGCCGGCGACCCCGCCGAGCTGCGGATCATGTACGGCCTCGACGGCGCCCGGCGGCTACCGGAGTCCACTTTGGACTGGCTGGCGGGCTACGAGGGTTCGAAGCCGGTCCGGGTCGGCAACGCCGCGGCGGACCAGTTCCAGCTCGACGTCTGGGGCGAGGTCCTCGACGGCCTGCACCTGGTCCGCGAGGCCGGGCTGCCGACGTTCCACCCGGCGTGGGACCTGCAGCGCGGCCTGCTCGACTTCCTCGAAGGCCAGTGGGACCAGCCGGACAACAGCCTGTGGGAGGTCCGCGGCCCGCGGCGGCACTTCGTCCACTCCAAGGTGATGGCCTGGGCGGGCGTCGACCGCGCGGTGCACACCGTGCGGGACCACGGCCTCGACGGCCCGGTCGAGCGCTGGCGCGCGCTGCGGGAAAAGATCCACCAGGACGTCTGCACCCACGGCTACGACGCCGAGCGCAACACCTTCACCCAGTTCTACGGCTCCCGCGGCCTGGACGCGGCCCTGCTGCTCATCCCCCGCGTCGGGTTCCTGCCCGCCGACGACCCCCGCGTCCGCGGAACCGTCGACGCCGTCCGCGCGGAGCTGGCCCACGGCGGGTTCGTCCGGCGCTACGACGCCGACGCCGACGGCGGTGTCGACGGGCTGCCGGGCGGCGAAGGCAGCTTCCTGGCGTGCAGCTTCTGGCTCGCCGACGCCCTGAACGCGACCGGGCGCACCGCGGAAGCGCGCGGGCTGTTCGAGCAGCTGCTGGGGCTGCGCAACGACGTCGGGCTGCTGTCGGAGGAGTACGACACCGAAGCGCGCCGCCAGGTCGGGAACACCCCGCAGGCGTTCAGCATGGTCGGGCTGGTCAACACCGCCCGGGCCCTGTCGGGGTCCGACACCGGTACGAACGCCCCCGGGCGGCACCAGCGGGCCGGCTAGCCCGTTTCGGTCTTCCCGAAGGCGCGCAGGAACGTCTCGACGATGACGTCCGCGGCCTGCGCGTCGCCGAGTTCCGGCAGGTCCTTTGTGGACAGGTGGACCAGCTGCCCCAGCACGCTGCCGGGCCAGCGTTCGGGCAGGCCCGGCCGCAGGAAACCCTCGTCCGTCGCCCGCTGCAGGAAGCGGTCCACCTCTTCGATCGCGCGCCGGCGGCGGGCCCAGATCTGCGGGTCCGTGCGCATCCGGCTCACCTCGGTCGGCCAGGTGCGGTTGACCCCCACGATCCCCTCGACGTACCGGTGCAGGGCCACCGGTACCGGCGCTTCGCGGAGCCGTGCGGCCTCGATCGCCGCCTCGATCGCGGCCAGCCGGGCCTGGTACACCGCCGTCAGGAGCTCTTCGCGGCCCGCGAACCGCCGGTAGACCGTGCGGCGGTCCACGCCGGCCTCCGCGGCGATCGCCGCGATGCTCGTGGCGGGGTCGTCGGCGAGCATGCGGGCGCCCGTCGTCAGCAGCAGTTCGAGGTTGCGCGCGGCGTCGGCTCTCACCTCTCCGAGGATACCGCAACCGCCACAGTCGTGAGGCAAGTGCTACGCTGATGTGACACATAGGAGGTACGCCGTGATCACCCACCACCAGCTCTTCATCGGCGGCACGTGGACCACCCCGAGCAGCGCCGAGCTGCTGGACATCCGTTCGCCGCACGACGGTTCCGTCATCGGCCGCGCCGCGCAGGCGCTGCCCGCCGACGTCGACCGGGCCGTCGCGGCCGCCCGGCGGGCGTTCGACGAAGGGCCGTGGCCGCACACCCCGCCCGCGGACCGCATCGCGGTGCTCCGGCAGCTCGCCGGCCTGCGCGAGAAGCGCGCGGACGAGATCGCGGCGCTGATCACCGCCGAGAACGGGTCGGCACTGTGGTTCACCAAAGCCGGCCAGCCCGGCCTGACCCGGCAGGCCAACGCGTTCCTGAAGGCGGCCGCGGAGTTCGACTGGGAGACGACGCTCGAGCCGTCGGACCCCGCCGCGCCCTTCCGGTCGGTCGTGCGCCGGGCGGCGATCGGCGTGGTCGCCGCCGTCATCCCGTGGAACTCGCCGTTCTCCTCGGCGCTCGCCAAGATCATCCCGGCGCTGCTGGCCGGCAACACCGTGGTCCTCAAGGTCTCCCCCGAGAACACGCTCAGCATGAACCTCCTCGCGGACCTGCTGGCCGAGACCGGGCTGCCCGAGGGCGTCGTCAGTGTGCTGCCCGCCGACCGCGAGACCAGCGAGTACCTGGTCAGGCACCCGGACGTCGACAAGGTCGCGTTCACCGGGTCCACCCGCGCTGGGCGCCGCATCGCCTCGCTGGCCGGGGAGCAGCTCAAGCGCGTCAGCCTCGAACTGGGCGGCAAGTCGGCCGCGATCATCCTCCCCGACGCCGACGTCGACGCGGCCGTTCAAGGCGTGAAGTTCGGTTCCCTGCTCAACAACGGCGAATCGTGCATCGCGCAGACGCGCATCCTCGCGCCGCGCAGCCGGTACGAAGAGGTCGTGGCCGGGCTGAAGGACCTGATCGAATCCCTGCCGGTCGGTGACCCCGCCGCCGACGGGACCTTCATCGGCCCGATGGTCCGCCGAGACCAGCAGCAGCGCGTCCTCGACTACATCCGGCTCGGCGTCGAAGAGGGCGCGCGGCTGGTCACCGGCGGCCCGGAGGTCCCGGCCGGGCTGGAGCGGGGCAACTACGTCACGCCGACGCTGTTCGCCGACGTCGGCAACTCCATGCGCATCGCGCGGGAGGAGATCTTCGGCCCGGTCCTGGTCGTCATCGCCTACGACGACGAGGACGACGCGGTCCGCATCGCCAACGACTCCGAGTACGGCCTGTCCGGCGGCGTGTGGTCGGCCGACCCCGGGCACGCGCTGGCGGTCGCCCGCCGGGTGCGGACGGGCACGGTCACCGTCAACGGTGCCCCGATCGGCTTCGACGGCCCGTTCGGCGGCTTCAAGGCCAGTGGCCTCGGCCGCGAGTACGGCGCCACCGGGATCGGCACGTACACCGAGTACCAGACGATCACCGTGCCCGGCGCGGCTCACCCGGCCGCGGCGGCGAACATCCCGGCCTCGTAGGAACCGCCCTTCTGGTGCAGGATCACGGCGAGCCGGTTGGCCGCGTTGATCAGGGCGACCAGCGCGACCAGGGCCGCCACCTGCTCGTCGTCGTAGTGCTCGCGCACCCGGGCCCAGGTCTCGTCGGACACGCCTTCCGCGGCGTCGGCCATCCGGGTGCCCTCCTCGGCCAGCGCGAGCGCGGCCCGTTCGGCCTCGGTGAAGACGGTCGCCTCCCGCCAAGCGGCAACGAGGGCGAGCCGCACGGCGCTCTCCCCGGCCGCGGCGGCTTCCTTGGCGTGCATGTCGAGGCACCAGCCACACCCGTTGATCTGGCTGGCCCGCAGGTTCACGAGCTCCTGCGTCCGCTTCGGCAGCGGCGAGCGTTCGATGACCTGCCCGAGTCCGGCGAACCGCTTGAGCAGCCGGGCGCCGGTCTCGGTGGTGAACAGGTCGATGCGGGGTTCCATGGCTTCGTCCTCCTGGGTCGTGGGGTGCAACGACCTCAAGACACCGGTGGGCCGGAGGGTGTGACACGGATGTATCAGCGGTCCCGCTGTCCGGCTCAGGTGCGGCGAAGGTGCTACGAATCGAGGAAGGAACCGTCATGTCCGCAACGAATTCCCGCCGCAGAGGTCTGCGCAGGTTCGCTCTGGCCGCCGTGGTCTCGCTTTCGCTCACCGCCGTCACCTCCGGGGTCGCGCACGCCTCCCTGTGGCAGGTGCAGGACGGGTTCGAGGTCAACCCGCAGTCCTCGTGGCTGGTCGCGACCGGGGGATCCGCCTCCGCCGGGTTCGACGTCGGGGCCGGGACCGCCCGGTCGGGGCGGAACAACGGGTGGCTCTTCGCCTCCAACGGCTGGGCCTTCGAGGGGTACTGGGTCGTGACGAGCTCCGTGCCGGGCAATGCCCAATGCGCATCGCAGTTCTACATGCAGACCGCCGGCGGGGCGCAGGTCGGGATCGAGATCTGGGACGCCAACGGGCACCTGCTCGCCAGCACCTACCCCTGGCTCAACGGCAGCGGCGCCTACCAGGTGGTCAACACCGCGTTGTGGAAGCTCAACAGCGTCAACCCGGTGTTCGTCAAGGCGATCGTCGGGGCGAACGGGTCGTCCCGGTTCATCAGGATCGACGACATGACCACGCAGTGCTACTGGTGACCGCGCGGTACCATCACCGTCGATGAGCTGGGCGGGGTGGAAGGTGCGGTTGCGGGAGGTCCGCCCGGCGGACCACCGCGCCCTGATCGGGTTCGACCGCGACTCCGACGCGCGGGCCGGCGGTTACCGCCACTGGGCGACGCACCGGGTCGCCGGCGACTCCGGCGACGACTTCCACTTCGCCATCGAGACGCTGCACAACCGGACGCTGGTCGGGTCGATCTGGATCCAGGCCGACCCGGCCACCGGCCGGTTCAGCTACGGCGTCGGGATCGGCCCGCAGTACCGCCGCTGCGGGTACGCCGCCGACGCCCTCACCATCCTGCTCGGGGTCATGTTCGAGCTGCGCCGCTACCGCAAGTGCGAGGTCAGCATCAACGGCGCGAACTTCGCCTCGCTCGCGCTGCACGGCGAACTCGGCTTCCGCGAGGAGGGCCGGCCGCGGGACACCGAACTGCGCCACGGCGAGATCCGCTACCCGGTGCTGATGGGCCTGACCGCGGACCGGTTCGCCGAGCACCGCCCGGTGGTCGCCGCCGCCCGCGGCCCGGTGCGGCCCTCGCGGGGACGTCACTGGCGCACACCGCGCCGGGGCCGCCACTGGCGCGCCGAACACCTGGCCCGCTGAAAGCACCGGGAGGCCCCCGACGGGAGCCTCCCGGCACCGGCTCAGCCGTCCGATTCCGCGGACGGGATGAAGGCCCCCGGCACCTGCTCCGGGGCGTACACCTGGTTCTCACCCGGGTAGGGCAGCTGCCAGCCGTGCGTCTGGTACCACGTGAAGTGGTTCATCTGCGCCGGGTTGGCGTAGTCGGCGACGGCGTCCGGGCCGGTCAGGCGCTGGTGCGTCGTCCACTCCTGCCACTGCGCCGCCACGTGCTGCTTGTCCGCGGGCACCGCCGAAGACGGCACCGGCGCGGCGGCCGGGTTCGCCGCCGCCGGGACGTCCGGCCCGCAGGACGGCTGGGTCGCGAGGCCGGCCGTCAGCGACGTCCGGTTCGGCAGCGCGGTGAACGGCGTCAGGTCCGGCCGCTGCTGGAACGCCGCGCTCATCGGCGTCGCCGCGCTGTCCTTCTGGTTCATCGGCTTGACGCCGAGGATCTGCTCGATCGTCCGGATCATCGTGATCTGCGAGTAGTAGTGGCTGTCGACGACGCCGTGCCGGGCGTACGGGCTGATGATCTGCACCGGCGCGCGGTGGCCGTCGACGTGGTCCAGGCCGGCCTGCGAGTCGTCCTCGACGACGAAGATCGCCGAGTCCTTCCAGTACGGGCTGTGCGAGATCTCGTCGACGATCCGGCCGACCGCGAGGTCGTTGTCGGCGACCTGGGCGGCCGCGTTCGGCGGGCCGCCGGTGTGGTCGCTGGACAGCCAGAACATGTTCAGGTTCGCCGGCCCGTGCTTCTCGAAGTCGTCCTTCCAGATCTGGTAGCGGTAGACGTCCGGCACCGAGGTGTCGAACTTCGGGAAACCGGGCACCGACACGTCGTTCAGCGACGGGATCGGCGACGACGACACCAGCGGGTAGGCCGTCGGCTCCCCGGTGTTCGCCATGTTCTTGGCGTCGCAGTACAGGTTCTGCCAGCTGGCCCCGGCCGGCTTGGTCAGGAACTGCTGGAACTCGCCGAAGTCGCGCACCGACTTCCCGGCCGCCTGCGCGCCGGTCCAGAGGAACCCGGTGCTCTGGTGGCCGAGCGCGTCGTCCTCGGTGTCGTAGCTGCGCAGGTACTCCCCCGCCGACGACTCGGTGTACTCGGGGTTGTCGGCCTGCATCAGCCAGTTGTGCCCCTCGGCGGAGTTCGTGCCGATGTCGTAGGTGTTGTCGTACAACCCGAACTGGCGCTCCAGCGCGTGCTGGTTCGGCGTCACGTTCTCGCCGAACTGCGTCACCGCCGGATCGCCGTTGCCGCGCGAGTCGTCGCCGAAGACCTGGTCGTAGGTCCGGTTCTCCTTGACCAGCAGGAAGACGTGCTTGATCGTCGACGGGTCGCCGAGGCGCGCCGGAACCGGCACCGGGCTGCGGTGGCCGTTGTCGTGGGCCACCTGGACCGAACCCGGTGTCCAGCCGTTCTGCCAGAACACCTTGGCCGTGTACGCGCGGGTCACCAGGTCGTTCGGGAGCCGGAACTTCTGCAGGCTCGACGTCGTGTCGTGCGTGCCGTGCCCGGCCGCGGTGGTCGGGCGGCGGGCGTCGATCCCGCGGGTGTTGGAGACGAGGATGTCCGGCCCGACGGTGGCGATCGCCGTCGGGAAGTAGTCCGTCGGCAGCAGGCCCACGTAGCTCACCGGCTCCTGCGCCCGGTGGTAGCGGTAGACGGCGACCGCGTTGGCGCGCCCGAGCGTCACCAGCAGGTGCCCGTCGGCGGTGAGGGTGACGCCGTCCGGCTCGTAGCCGACGCTCGCCTCCGGCCACGGCTGCGTCGCGATGGTCTGGACGACCTGGTCGCGGGAGGTGTCGATGACCGAGACGGTGTTGCTCGCGGTGTTGGTGACGAACAGCGCGCCGCCCTTGGCGTACACCGCGGTCGGGTGCAGCCCGACGTCGATGCTCACCGGCGCGGCGGCCGGCTTCGCCAGGTCGATGACGCTGACCGTGCCGCTGGTCGTGGCGCCGGTGAAGCGGCTGGCCGGCACCTGGGTGTTGTAGGAGTTCAGCGTCGGCTCGCCGGGGCGCGCCGGGCGGCCGCCTTCGTTGCTGACGTACAGCTTGCCGCCGACGCGGACCAGGTCGCGCGGGGCGTTGCCGACGGCCCAGCTCTGCTTGATCGCGCCGGTCGCCGCGTCGAGGGCGACGACCCGGTTCTGGCCGTTGACCGCGGAGTACACAGTGGCCCCGTCGGGCGAGAACACCGCCTGTGCCACCAGCGCGTGCTTCGCGCCGTCAGCCGGGATCTTGACGGACACCGGAGCCGCGACCGTGCCGTCCGGGTTCACCGTGAACTTCGTGTAGCCGTCGGTCTGCGCCAGCCACAACGACTTCCCGTCCGGCGAGTACGACGGGCCTTCCTGGCCGACGTCGTTGCCGGCGATGCGCAGGTTCGCCGTCGCGGAGTTGCCGACGAGCTGCTGTACTTGCCAGGTCTTCAGGTCGACGACGGTGAGCGCGATCCCGCCGTCGGTGGTCAGCGCGGCGAGGTGGCTGCCGTCCGGGCTGACCGAGGAGGCCATGATCTTGCCGTTGTTCACGACCAGCCGGGTGCCGATCGGGTCGAGGTACTGGTCGGCGGCGACGACCTGGCCCTGGCCGGTGACCTGGCCGACCTGGTCGTCTCCGAACTGCCACGTCGAGGCGACACCGGTGCCGGTGCCGGTGGCGACGAGCACGAGCGTGACGGACCCGGCCGTCGCGAAGCGGAACCGGCGGCCGGACCCGCCCTTCCTGGTATGCCTTCTGCGGCGGGTTACCTGCATCGTTATCCCTTCGGGGTGGCGGAGAGCAGCTCGACGTTGGCGTCGAACTGCCAGAGCGGGTTGGGCTGGTCCCCGTCCGGGGTCCGCACCTGGAAGTAGCCGTTCACTTCCTTCGGCCCGTCGCCGTCGGCGACGTACCGCCCGTCCGAGGTGACGTCCAGCTGGTAGACGGCCGACCCGGTGGCGGCGACGCCGGGCAGGTGCCAGGTGACGACGCACCGCCAGTCGTTGCCGGGTCCTTCGGGCTCGACGAGACCGTCGCCCTTGGTGCACGCGGCGGTGGCCGCCAGCTGCTCCTCGGTGACGTCGGGGCGGTGCAGCTGCCCGGTCTGCAGGCGGTAGAGGTGCGCGAACGCCGTGGCGACCGACTGCTGCAGGGTGTCCTGGCCGATCCCGGAGCCGAGGGCGGGCGTCGCCACCGCGATGACCCCGGCGGTGGCGGCGAAGAGCGCGGCGAGCGGCAGGACGGCGAGCGCCCGGCGCCGGGAGCCGTCGTGGGCGGCGTTGGTGAAGTCGCGGCGCACGAACAGCAGGTACGCCAGCGCGGTCGCGGCGACGGCCCACGCGAGGCCGACGCCGACGCCGATCAGCAGCGGGCCGAGCTGGCCGGGGTCGGTGAACAGGCCGTTCCACGCGACGAAGGCGTAGCTGGGCAGCGCGAGCCGGACGGCGACGGGCAGCGGCAGCAGCTGGGCCAAAGCCATCGCGAGCGCGACGACGGCGGGCAGCAGCAGGCCCATCGGCGACCGTCCCCAAAGGACGGACCCGAGCAGGCCGATCCCGGCGAGGGCGAGCGTCGGGGCGAGCACGCTCACCCAGGCGAGCAGCACCTTCGCGGCGGCGTCGCCGGGGGTGAGCAGGTGGCCGTCGAACCCGACGAGGGCCTTGTCCCCGACGGCGAGGAGGCCGCCCGCGGTGCTGGAGACGGCCATCCCGGCGACGAGCAGCAGGATGACGGTGAGGCTGGCAAGCGCTTTCGCCGCGAAGATCCGCCGCGCGGACCGGACGGCGACGAGCAGGTGCCGCCAGGTCCCGAGCCGGTCTTCGGCGGCGAAGACGTCCCCGGCGACGACGGAGGTGAGCAGCGGAAGCGCGTAGGTGCCGGCGAAGCCGAGCATGACCAGCGGCCCGGCCCACCCGGTGGCGTTCATCCACCGGCCGAAGAGCGTGTCGACGGGCAGCGAACTCTGCTGGCTGACGGCGGCGACGAAAACCGCGGGGGCGAGCCAGCAGGCGAGGACGAGCAGCCGGATGCGCCAGGTGGCGAAGAGCTTGACGAGCTCGAAGCGGTAGGCCCGGGTGGTGGGGACCGGGCGGACGGGCGTTTCGACGGTCATCGGGTGCTCCCCGGTTCGGTCAGGGCGAGGAACGCGGCCTCCAGCGGCGACACGACCGGCGCGAGTTCCCGCACCGCCACGCCGTCCTGCACCAGGCGGCGGACCAGCTCGTCCAGCGCCGGCGTCTTCGCGCGGACCACCAGTACTTCCGGGTCGCCCCGGGACGCCTTCTCTTCCGCGATCCCCCGCGTCCGCGCGAGCACGCGCCGGGCCGCGACCGGATCGGACGTCCTCAGGCGGTAGGCGAGCT
The DNA here is from genome assembly GCF_040609695.1 of Amycolatopsis sp. NPDC004625. Classification (NCBI taxonomy): domain Bacteria; kingdom Bacillati; phylum Actinomycetota; class Actinomycetes; order Pseudonocardiales; family Pseudonocardiaceae; genus Amycolatopsis; species Amycolatopsis sp. NPDC004625. The sequence goes on along the minus strand of NZ_JBEXKX010000027.1, from coordinate 41,874 downwards.
CGTCGTGCTCCGCCGACAGCTTGGCCAGTGGCCCGGTGAACACCACGCGGCCGGTGGCCAGGATCGTCACCTCCGCGCACAGCGCCTCGAGGTCGTCCATCCGGTGGCTCGACAGCACCACCGTGGTGCCCGCCGCGGCCAGCCGGTCCAGGACGCCGTGGACGTGCTTCTTGCCCGCCGGGTCGAGGCCGTTGGCCGGCTCGTCGAGCACCAGCAGCCGGGGTTCGGTGAGCAGGGCCGCCGCCAGCCCGAGCCGCTGCCGCATGCCCAGGGAGAAGCCGCGCACCCGGTCGTCGGCGACGTCGGCGAGCCCGACCTCTTCGAGGACGTCACCCGGGGCCGCGGAGTGGCCGCCGAGCCGGGCCAGGGCCGCGAGGTTCTGCCGGGCGGTCAGGGACGGGTACAGGCCGGGGCCGTCCACGAATCCGGCGACGCCGCCGGGCGCCCGGCCGACCGGCGTGCCGAAGACCGCGAGCTCGCCTTCGTCGGCGACGGCCAGGCTCAGCAGCAGGCCGAGCAGCGTCGTCTTGCCCGCGCCGTTCGGGCCGACCAGGCCGTGGATGTGGCCCGGCGCCACGTCGAAGTCGACGCCGTCGAGCGCGACGACGTCACCGAAGCACTTGGTGATCCCGCGCGCTCGCACTGCCAGGGGTGCGTCCATGGGTGCCTCCCGTTCCGCCCTGCGCGGGAAAACTTAGGCACCGCAAATGACGGGGGCACGCGCGGCGGGTGAACGCTCCGGGAACGGCAGCCGACCGGCCAACGCCGCGCCGGTGAAATGTCCGAGTTAACCGGCCGCTTGCCTTGGCGGGCCGCAACCCCTGTCCCAGCACCCGGAAAACCCTTGCCGGAATTGCGTCAACCCCTATTTCCCGCCATTTCGACATAGGAGCCGATCATCTTGACACGGCGTTCGACGGTCAGGCATCGTCGAGAGACGAAGGCCACATTTCCGGTTCTTCTTCCCGCGTGAACGAATCCACGGAGAACGAATCATGGCGAACATCAGGGTGACGCTTTCCGGTGGTCCGGCCGAACTGGCCGAGCGGCACCGCGAATGGACGGTCGGCAGCATCGGCGAGGTCGCGAAGGTCAGCTTCGGCGCCGGCTACGAACACTTCTCCCACGACGGCGAGTTCACGACGACCAGCGGCGGCGACCAGCTACCGGTGTTCGCCTGGTGCGGCCGCACCCGCGTCGCCGAGTGACGCGGAATCTCCACAGAACCTCCACAGGATATTCGACCACCCCGGCGGCCGCGCCCGGAACAATGGCACGGTGCTGACCGTGGAGCGGGTGAAGAACCATGGATGGCGGGTGGCCCTCGTGGTGGCGGCGGTGGCCGTCGTCGCGTTCTCGCGGCAGAATCCGTTCGCCGGGCTGTTCGCCCTGGTGCCGATCCTCGCGTGGGCCGCGGTGGCGCGGTCCCGGCGCGCCGGGGTGGTGACCGGGCTGGTCCTGCTCGCCCTGCTGGCGTGGTTCGTGCTGCCCCGCGAGCTGGGCCTGGCCGGGCCGTGGGTGCCGGCCGCGATCGAGGTCTACTGGCTGCACACCACGCTGGCGGCGGTGGTCTGCGCGATCGGCGCCCGCCGGGCCGGGTCGTGGGCGCTGCTGGTGTTCGCCGGCTTCGTCGTCACGGCCGGCGTGCTGGTCACCGGCTGGCAGGAGGCACCGGGGGACGAAGGCGTGGCGCCCGGCCCCGCGCAGCTGCGGCTCGCCGAGGACATCATGTGCGGTTCCGGCGGCTGCTGGCGGTCCGGGGAGGCCACCGGTGCCGACGCCGGCGGGGCGTGGCGGGACTACCTGCTGGCCCGCGACTTCACCCCCGAACCGGCATTCGACGGCGTGCCGCGCTTCTGCCGGACCACCGGCCTCCTGGTGAACCACACGGTGTGTGTGCAGGTCCGGTCGCGCACGGCGGACTCGGCGCGCGTGGAGTGGTACGTCGAATAGGGGGTGGCGCGGCGGGGTGCAACCGCCGCGCCACCGGTTCTCAGCCCGGCGCCACCGCCCGGCCGGTCTGCGGGGAGATCATCCCCGCGCACAACCCGCGGCTCGCCAGGTTGCGGGCGATCTGCGGAATGGCCGACAGCGTGTTGGCCGGCCATTCGTGCATCAGGATGATCTGCCCGTTCTGCAGCCGGCCGTTGGCCGCGACGATCGCGCTGACGCTCGCGTTGTTCCAGTCGCCCGAATCGACGTCCCAGATGATCTGCCGCAGGCCGTACTTGGCCTCGACCGACTGGACCGTCGCGTTGGTTTCCCCGTACGGCGGCCGGAACAGCCGGGGCGTGCCGCCACCCGCGGCCGCGATGGCCTGCTGGGTCCGGGAAATCTCCGAATCCACCTGGGCCTGGCTCTGCTGGGTGAGGTGCGGGTGCGTGTAGCTGTGGTTGCCCACCCACATCCCGGCGCTCACCTGGGCGCGGACCTGGGCCGGGTACGCGGCCGCGTACTGGCCCTCGTTGAACATCGTGGCCCGCAACCCGTTCTGCCGCAACGCGTTCAGGATGGCCGGGGTGTGGGCGTTCGACGGCCCGTCGTCGAAGGTCAGGCCGACGTACCCGCCGCACGCGGCGGCCTGCGCCGGTGCCCCGGCGGCGACCGTGCTCGCCACGGCGATGGCCGCGGTGGCCAGTAAGGTGCGTACGCGCATGGTCACCCCACCGAGATGTTCGAGTTGCCGCTGCTCTGGTAGCCCTCGGTCGCGAGGATCATGTAGTACTTGAAGTTGCCGAGCGGCATCCCGGCGCGGCCCCACGCGTCGAAGTGGTTGCCGGTGGTGATGCTGCCGCCGGTCCGCCGCTGCTGCCGGACGCTCCAGTACTGGTTGAAGGTCTTGTTGCCTTCGACGGACGGCGCGTTGTACCGGGTCGTCTGGTAGATGTCGTACGTGCCGCCGTCACTGGTCACGGTGCCCTTGTACGTCCCGGTCGGCCGCCAGCTGCCCCAGTTGTCGACGATGTAGTACTCGACGAGCGGGTTGGACGTCCAGCCGTAGAGCGAAAGGTAGCTGTTGCCGGAGGGGTTGAAGCTCCCGGAGTAGTTCACGGTCCGGCGGCTGCCGTTGCCCCAGCCCTTGCCGGCGACGAAGTTGTTGACGTTGCTCCAGTTGGTCCGGTAGTTCCCCCCGGAGGAGAGCGTCATGGAGACCGAGCCACCACCGGCGGACCAGAAGGAGTAGTAGTACCCGTTGTTGTAGCCGGTCTGGTTGGTCGTGACGACCGTGTCGGCCCAGGCGGTCCCGGGTAGCAGGGTGGCGATCACCGCAAGGACGGCACCACCGACGAACATCCTGCTGCGGCCGCGTTTCTTGGTGCGCATTCAGCTTCCTCCTCGTCGAGGCTGGCAGGCGAGCCAGGATGGCAAAAGCATGCGAGCGCAACCACCGGTGGGGCAATAACTTTCGGAAAGTTTCGACCCCGTGAAAAGTACATGCCCCACCGTCACGGCTATTCCCGCACACCAATGGCGTCGATCGGCCGGGCCCGGAGAGCCACCGACGTAGCCACCCCGATCGCCACCATCCCGAGCACCACCGCCCCACCGATGATTCCGAAGTAGACGGACAAGGGGCCGGCCGGAACCGGACTCCCCCGAAGCGCGAAGTTCAGCACCGCCAACGGAACCAGAGCCACCAGACTCCCCAGCACCACAGCGATCCCCACGGTCCCCAAAGCCTCCAGCCGCATCATCCGGGTCACCTGGCGCCGGGTCGTCCCGACCAGCCGCAACAGCGCGAACTCCCGCCCCCGCTGCGCAGTGGTCAGAACCAGCGTGTTCGCCACCGAAATGGCGAGATACCCGACGATCACCCCGGCAGCGACCAGGTTCAGGTAGAACTGGGCCTGCCGCTCACCCCCTTCCGGAGCGGTGAGCACCGAAGCCGGAGCAACGACCACTCCCGGGTACGGCAACGCACTCAGTCCCGAAGCCACCGCACCGGCATCCGCGCCCGGCTCGCGCCGGACCAGCACCGAGTCGTCCAACCGCCCACCGACGTGCTCACGAGCCAGCGCAACCGGCAGCACGAAGTCCCCGAACGCCAGATCGTGCGTGTACGTCGCCACCAGCCGCAGCTTCGCGGGCACACCGTCACCGAAGTAGAACGACACCTCGTCCCCGACCTTCTTGTCCAGCCAGTCCGCCTCCGACCGGCTGAGCGCCACGGTGTCCCCGGTGAGGTCGGTGAGCCGCCCGGCGTCGACACCGAGCTCGAGGGCGGCCCCCGCCCGGTCACCCGCCAGCCCCTGCGCAGGCGTCCGCTGCACCTCCACGCTGTCCCCCACCGGCGTCGCCGTCACGACGGACGTGCGGACCACCGGCGTCGCCGCCGCGACCCCCGGCACCCGCCCGGCCGCCTCGGCCAGCTCCGGCGAGACACCGCCGGGCGCGGTCAGCACGTAGTCGGCGGTCGTCGACCGGGCCGTCTCCTGCTGGGCCGCCGCGGTGGTCGCCGTCGGCCCGTAGAACGTGGCGAGCGCGAACGCCACCGCCAGCATCAGCGGGGTCACCGCCGCCGCGACGCGCCGGGCGTTGGCGTGGGCGTTCGCCCCGGCGAGGTACCCGCTGATCCGCCAGAGCCGCGCCAGCACGGGCACCAGGAACCGCACCACCAGCCCGGTGACCTGCGGGCCGACCACGGCCAGCCCGATGACGACCACCAGGGTGGCCATCGTCGAGATCGCCGCGGCGATGTCGCCGTGCAGGAACAGCGGGACGAGCGCGCCGCCGAAGCCGGCCAGCACCAGGCCCCAGCCGGTGAGCAGGCGGCCCCGGCCGAGCTCACGGCGTTCCACCGCGGCCTCGCCCAGCGCCTCGACCGGCCGGATCGACGACGGCCGCCGCGACGCCGCCCAGGCGGCCAGCCGGGCCGCGCCCAGGCCGAGCAGGAGGGCGGCCAGCAGCGGGAGCGGGCTGATCGCCAGCCCGAAGTCGGCCGGGATCACGCCGATCGCCGCGAAGGCGTCACGCAGGCCGGACGCGACCGCCAGGCCCAGCCCGCTGCCCAGCACCCCGGCGGCCAGCGCGACCAGCGTCGTCTCGGTGCCGATGAGCTTGCGGATCTGCTTCGGGGTGGCCGCGACCGCACGCAGCAGCGCGAATTCGCGGCGTCGCTGGTTGATGGTGAGGGCCAGCGTGCTCGCCACCACGAACACCGCGACGAGCAGCGCGAAGCCGCCGAACGAACCGGCGATGGCCAGCAGCAGCACCCGCGTCTGGCTGACGTCGAGGAACTCGATGCTGCTGCGCTCGACGCCGGTGGTCACCTCGGCGCCGCCCGCGACGGCGCGCACCCGGTCGGCGAGGGCCTCCGGTGTGACGCCCGGGTCGGCGAGGACGCCGACCGCGTGCACCTGTCCGGGCCGTCCGGCCAGCTCGGCGGCCCGATCCGGCGTGAAGAACAGCGCCGACTGGCGCGAGGTGCCGTCGACGACCCCGCTCACCTTGAACGTCTCCGGCACCGACCGGGTCATGATCCGCACCTGCCCGCCGATGCCGACGTCGGCCCGGCGCGCCAGGTCGGCGTCCAGCACGACCTCGTCGGCGGCCGCGGGCGCCTCGCCGCCGCGCAGGGTGAACGGCGCCAGCACGGCCGCGTCCCAGTTGTGGCCGAGGGACTCCCGCCCGCCGAGCACCTGCCCGTCGCGGGTGACGACCTGCGCCGGGAAGCTCTGCTCCGCGACCGCGGCGCGGACGCCGGGCACCGCGGCGATCCGGCCGGCCAGCGCCGCCGGGACCGACGGCTGCTCGCCGACCTGCTCGGAAGACAGGGCGTCGGCGCCGGACGGGCGCACCGACTGGCTGCCGCCGACGACGACGGCCGCGGCGGCGTACCGCTGGGTGGGGACGCCGGCCCGCAGGCCGGACTCCATCAGGATGCCGCAGGCCGCCACGAGCGCGGTGCCGCACAGGACGGCGATGAAGGCGCCGGCGAAGCCGCCGAGCCGGCTGCGGATCGTCTGCCAGGCGAGGGTCAGCACGGTCACCACTCCCCGAGGTGCGTCATCCGCTCCGCCACCCGCTCGGGGGTGGGGTGCGGCAGGTGCCCGGCCAGCTTGCCGTCGGCCAGGAAGAGCACGCCGTGCGCGGCGGAGGCGGCAACCGGGTCGTGGGTGACCATCAGGACGGTCTGGCCCATCTGCTCGACGACCGCGCGGAGCAGGTCCAGCACCTGCCGTCCGGTGCGGGTGTCGAGGGCGCCGGTCGGCTCGTCGGCCAGCACGACCTCGGGCCGGGTGACGAGCGCCCGCGCGATCGCCACGCGCTGCTGCTGCCCGCCGGAGAGCTCCGCCGGGCGGTGCTCCAGCCGGTTCGCGATCCCGACGCCGTCGACGACCTCCCGCAGCCACTGCGGGTCCGGCTTCTGCCCGGCGAGCCGCAGCGGCAGCGTGATGTTCTGCAGCACGTTCAGCGACGGCAGCAGGTTGTAGGCCTGGAAGACGAACCCGATCCGGGTGCGCCGCAGCCGCGTCAGCTCGCCTTCCTTCAGCCGGCCGATTTCGGTGCCGCCGAGCAGCACCCGCCCCGACGTCGGCCGGTCGAGGCCGGCCGCGCAGTGCAGGAAGGTGCTCTTGCCCGAGCCGGACGGGCCCATCACGGCGGTGAACGTCCCCCGCGCCACCCCCGCCGACACCCCGTCCAGCGCGGTGACCGCGCCGTCGCCGGAGCCGTACACCTTCCGCACCCCGGTCAGCTCCAGCGCGTACGCGCTCGCTGTGGTCATTTCACTGTCCCCTTAAGACGGTTTCTTGCGTCCGAAGGAAAACTAGGTCGGCGCGGCCCCGGGTTCGATCCCGTGGAGAGGTGGATCGGGGGTAGCGCCAGCACCACCACGGTGGTGGGGTGGGACACTGTCGGGGTGACGACCCGCCTGCGTCAGTGCTGGTCGGCGGTTCGCTACCTGGTGGTCGGCGCCGGCACCTCGATGCTCTCGCTGTTCGCCCTCGTCGGGCTGTTCGCCGTGCTGCTGCTGTGCCCGTTCGGCGTCGGCATCCCGTCGCTGGCCCCGATGATCCGGCTGTCGCGGTGGCCGGTCGGCCTCGACCGCCGCCGGGCCGCGCGCAAGCTCGGCGAGCCGATCCCCGAGCCGTACCGCGACGGCTCCCCGCTCAAGGACCCGGCCACCCGCCGCGACCTCGCGTGGCTCGTGCTCCACGCGGCGACCGGGACGATCATCGGGGTGCTGGCGTTCGGCCTGCCGCTGGGCGCAGTGCAGCAGGTCATCACGAGCTTCGTCTGGCCGCTGGTGCCCGGCGGGATCGAGGGCTCGCTGGGGATCGTCGTCGACTCCTGGCCGAAGGCCGCGCTGGACCTGCTGGTGGCCGCGGCCATGATCGCGGTGACGCTGCAGCTGCCGCGCGTCGCCCGGTGGCAGGCCCGCACCGCGCGCAAGCTGCTCGCGCCCGCGCCCGGCGTCGTGCTGGCGGACCGGGTCGCCGAGCTGACCGCGACCCGGGCGGCGGCGCTGGAGGCGCACGGGGCCGAGCTGCGCCGCATCGAGCGTGACCTGCACGACGGCACGCAGGCGCGGATCGCGGCGGTCGTGCTGCAGCTGGGCATCGCCGGGCAGCTGTACGACCGCGACCCGGCCACGGCGCGGGACCTGCTGGTCAAGGCCCAGGACACCGCGACCGACGCGCTGGCCGAGCTGCGCACGGTCGTCCGGAGCATCTACCCGCCGCTGCTGAGCGAGCGCGGCCTGGCCGGGGCGGTGCGCGCGCTCGCCGAGCGCAGCCCGGTGCCGGCCGCGGTCGACGTCGAGTACGAGACCGGCCGCCCGGCCGCGGTCGAGGCGGCCGCGTACTTCGTCGTCGCCGAGGTGCTGGCCAACGTGACCAAGCACGCCGACGCGTCCAAAGTGGAGATCCGGCTCGGCGGCACGGCGTCCCTGCTGTGCCTGGAGATCCGCGACGACGGCCGCGGCGGCGCGGACGAGTCGCGCGGCAGCGGGCTGGCCGGCATCCGCCGCCGCGCGGAAGCCTTCGACGGAACCCTGACCCTGACCAGCCCACCCGGTGGGCCGACCGTGCTGCGAGTGGAGCTGCCATGCGGGTCGTGATCGCGGAGGACGACGCGCTGCTGCGCGAAGGCCTCGCCCTGCTGCTGAAGACGGCGGGCATCGAGGTGGTGACGGCGGTCGACAACGCCGAGGACTTCCTGGCGTTCGTCGAAAAGGACCGCCCGGACGCGGTGGTGATGGACGTCCGGATGCCGCCGACCCACCGCGACGAGGGCCTGCGCGCGGCCGTCCGCGCCCGCGAAATCCACCCGGCGCTGCCGGTGCTGGTGCTGTCGGCCCACGTGGAGACGAGCTACGCGGTCGAGCTGCTGGCCGACGGCGTCGGCGGCGTCGGTTACCTGCTCAAGGAGCGGGTGGGCAAGGTGGAGCGGTTCCTGGACGCGCTCCAGCGGGTCGCGAAGGGCGGCACGGCGATGGACCCGGAGGTCATCGGCCAGCTGATGGCCCGCCGCCGCACGGCCGACCCGCTCGAAGCGCTGACCGCCCGCGAGCGCGAAGTACTGGCGCTGATGGCGGAGGGCTACAACAACAGCACGATCGCCGAGCTCCTGGTGGTCAGCGACGGCGCGGTGCTCAAGCACATCCGCAACATCTTCGCGAAGCTGGGGCTGCCCTCGGACGAAGGCGCGGGGCACCGCCGGGTGCTGGCGGTGCTGGCCTACCTCGGCCGGGATGCGGGGTAGCGCAGGCACCACCCCGCATCCGGGTGCGCACGGCATTCTCGTTGCCGCGGCGGCTGTCTAGCGTTCCGGACATGAACAACGACAACGTTTCGACGCGTTCTTCCAGCCCGGTCCTGCTGTGGCTGGGGTTGGTGGTCAGCGGCACGGTCAACGCGGCCGGTCCCCTGGTGGGACTCGGGCTGGTGCCCCGGATGGTGGCCGGCGCGATCGCCGTGGTGATGATCGCGCTGCTGGTCACCCACTACGTCCGGCGCCGGCGCGCCTGACGACCGCGAGGGCCGCGGCGACCAGCGCGGCGGCCGTCCAGAACGGGCTGAGGATTCCGAGCAGGGCACCGGCGAGCAGGGGGCCGGCCGTGGCGCCGGCGTTGAGCGCCGCGGTCGCGTAGGACCCGGCCATCGTGGGGGCGCCGGTGGCGAGGTGCAGGATCCGCGTGATCACCGTGCCGCCGACCGCGAACGACAACGCCCCCTGCGTGAAGGCGAGCGCCGGCAGGGCCGCGGGGACGAGGGCCAGCGTGATCCAGCCGGCGAGCAGGAGCGAGCCACCGAGCGCCACGACCCGGCCGGGCCACCGGTCCGCGAGCCGGCCCGCCACGGTCACGCCGGCGAAGCAGCCCACGCCGAACGCGGCGAGCACCACCGGGACGGGCGCGAGGCCGGCGGCGAGCGGCGCGAGGTAGGTGAAGGCACCGAAGGTGGCCGCGTTGACCAGCGCGGCGAGCAGCAGCACCCAGGCCAGCGGGCGGAGCTCGGCCAGTTCGGCCCGCAGCCCGGCGGGTTTCGTCCCGGCCGGGGTGTCGGGCACCCGCCACACCCCGGCGACGGCGGGCAGGCAGAGGAGGACGACCGCCCAGAACGCGGCGCGCCACCCGAAGACGGCGTCCAGCACCGCCCCACCGGGGACGCCGGCCACGCACGCCACGGTGGTCCCGCCCAGCAGGACGGCGAGCGCCCGGCCCTGCCGCCCGGGCGGGACGAGCGCGGCGGCGGCGGTCAAGGCGACGGCGAGGAACCCGGCGTTGGCGACGGCGGCCACCAGCCGGGTGCCGACGAGGACGGCGAACGACGTCGTCAGCGCGCCTGCGACGTGCGCGGCGACGAAGACGGCGAGGAAGCAGAGGAGGGCGGAGCGGCGCCGCCACGTCCGCGCGAGCGCGGCCATCAGGGGGGCACCGGCGACCATGCCGAGGGCGAAGGCGGAGGTCAGGAAGCCGGCCTGCGCGAGGGACACCCCGAGCGCGGCGGCGATGCCGGGCACCAGCCCGGCGAGCATGAATTCGGACGTGCCCATGGCGAACACGGCCAGGGCGAGGAAGTACAGGGGCACACGAAACTCCAGGGAACACGGAATCGGCGGACGATTTCGTGGTCACCCGGGAAGAACGGCGATTACCGGACTGCGCGGATGACCGGCAGCCCGACCCTGGACGCTTCGGGGCTCGACACGCGGCCGACCCTACCGGCCGCGAGATCGCCGCGGCGACCGGTTTACGCCCGCCGTGTCCCGACCTACTCCCTACACTGCGGCGCCCCGGAACCTCGCCCGGTACGCCTGCGGGCTCGTGCCCACCACCCGCTTGAACCGCTCCCGGAACGCCGTCGGCGACCCGAACCCCACCTGCGCCGCGATCCGGTCCACCGGCTCCCCCGTCGCCTCCAGCAGGTACTGCGCGCGCCGGACCCGGGCCCGCAGCAGCCACTGCAGCGGGGTCGTTCCCGTCTGCTCGCGGAAGCGGCGGTTCAGCGTCCGCGTGCTCATCCCCACCCGGGCCGCGATGGCCGGGAGCGTCAGCTCGTCCGCGCAGTTCTGCTCCAGCCACGCCAGGACCGGCTCCAGCTCCGATCCGCGCGGGACCGGCGGGGGATCCTGCGCGATGAACTGCGCCTGACCGCCTTCGCGCTCCAGCGGCATCACCGACAGCCGGGCCGCGTCGGCCGCCACCGCCGAACCGTGGTCACGGCGGATCAGGTGGAGGCACAGGTCCAGGCCCGCCGCCGCGCCCGCCGAACTCAGGAACTGGCCGTTGTCCACGTACAGCACGTCCGGGTCCACCTGCACCGCCGGGTGCAGGCGGGCCAGCTCGGCCGCCGCGGCCCAGTGGGTCGTCGCGCGGCGCCCGTCCAGCAGGCCTGTCGCCGCCAGGACGAACGCGCCCGAGCAGATCGACGCGATCCGCGTGCCCCGGGCCGCCGCCGCGCGCAACGCCGTCAGCACCTCGGGTGGCACCGGCGGGTTCGACGAGCGGCCCGGCACCATGATCGTGTCCGCGTCGGCGAGCCCGGCCAGGTCCCACGGCGGCCGCAGCGTGAACGTCCCCGCGTCGACTTCCGGCCGGGCCCCGCAGATCCGGACGTCGTACGCCGGGGCGCCGTCCGGGAGGCGGGTGCGCGAGAAGACTTCGATGGGCGTCGCCAGGTCGAACGGGACGACCCGGTCCAGCGCGAGGACGGCCACGGTGTGCATGCCCCCACGATAGATCGTCCACTATGGACGGAGGCTGCGCAGCATCAGGTTCGCGAAGTGCGCGCCCACCTGCTCCCCCGACAGCTCGCCGTCGGCGTGGTACCACATGCCCAGCCGGTGGATGGCGCCGAAGTGGTAGTTGATCACCAGGTCGGCCGGGACGTCGGCGCGGAAGACGCCGGTCCGCTGGCCCTCGGCGACCAGGTCACGCACCCGCTCGTGGTAGGTGCGCCGCTCGGCCCGCACCTGGACCTGCTTGGACTTCTCCAGCAGCGGGAACGACTGGAAGAACACCGTCGCCGCGTCGAGGTCGGCGATGCTCGTGACGACGACGTCGGCGACGATCGCGTGCAGCCGCTCCGGCAGCGGCAGGTCCGACTCGGCGATCGTCACCATCCGCCGCGTCTGCATCCGCAGCATCGCCACGTAGATCTCGAACAGGAGGTCGTCTTTGGACTCGAAGTAGTGGTAGAGGCCACCCTTGGTGACACCGGCGGCCTCGACGATCTCCCGGACCGTCGTCGCCTCGAAGCCCTTCTCGGCGAACAGGCGCACCGCCGCCCGCACCACCTTCTCCCTGACCGTCATGGCGCCACCCTAGGCGAGCGGACGGGCCGGGCCGCGGGACAGCCCGGCCCCTCCCTCACCTGCCCACCGGGTTCACCTGCTCCGGGGTCGCCCGCTCGCCGGAGTACGGCGTGATCGCCCCGGTGCCGCGGTCGGTGACGGCCGGTGGCTGGATCACCGTCGTCGTGACGTCCGGGTTGATTTTGAACACATACGCGCCGGTATAACCGGAGTGCGACTCCTTCGAGAACCCGAACGGTGTCAGGCCCGGCCCCTTCAGCGCGCCGGAGCTCATCGCGTCGACGACCTTCTGCCGCGTCGGGTCCGGTCCGGCCGCCTTGAGCGCCTGCGCGAACGTGTACGCCTGCACCATGCCGAACAGCACGGTGTTCGTGAACGGCTCCTTCGCGATGTACTTGTCGTGGATGCCCTTGAAGTAGGCGACCCACGGGTCCGACGTCTGGGCCACGTCCGGCAGGTAGCCGGTGCCGATCAGGCCGGCCAGCAGCTGCGCGCTCGACACGCTCGCGCCGCCGCGCTTGGCGAAGTCCTGCAGCAGCCCCGACAGCGTCGCCGGGTCCGCGCCGATGCTGCTGACCACGAACTGCGGGTGGTAGCCGATCTTCGCCGCGGCCAGGATGGCCAGCGCGGTGAACGCCGGGATGCACGCGCAGACGACGACCTCCGCGCCCGCGCCCTTCAGCGCGGACAGCTGGGGCGTGACGTCGGTGTTGGCGCTGTCGTAGCCCTGCCGGACGACGGTCTGGTCCTTGACGAACTGGTCGAGCCCGGCCTGGGTGTCGCGGCCGACGTCGTCGTTCTGCGTGAAGTAGCCGACCTTCTTGCCGGCGAAGTTCTCCTTGACGTACTTGCCCTGGATCTTGCCTTCCCGGGTGTAGTCCACCTGGTACCCGAAGGTCATCGGGTCCTTCTGCGGGTTGTCCCAGGCGAGCGCGCCCGAGGAGACGAGCAGGTCCGGCACGCCTTCGGTGTTCAGGTAGTCGACGACCTTCGAGTGCGTCGGCGTGCCGAGCCCGCCGACGATCGCGAACACCTTGTCCTGCAGGACGAGTTTCTTCACGACTTCGACGGTCTTCGTCGGGTTGTAGCCGTCGTCCTCGACCTTGTAGTCGATCTTCCGGCCGTTGATCCCGCCGCCGTCGTTGATCGCCTGGTACACCGCGCGGGCGCCGACGGAGATCTTGCTGTACCCGGGCGCGGCCGGCCCGGTGAGCGGCTGGTGCGTGCCGATGACGACGGTGTCCTTGGTGACGCCGACGGCCGAGTCGGCCGCCTGCTGCCCGCCGCCGTCGCTCTCCCCGGCGCCCCCGCACGCGCTGAGCGTCAGGGCGACGACGGCGAGACCCGCGCCGATACTGGTCCTTCTCATGGTTCTCCTTGTCACTCGGCGGATCGGCGGAGAAGCCCGCGCAGCCACCGGAAACCGCCCTGGATGCCGCGCGGGAAGGCGAGCACGACGACGATGAGGATCACGCCGTACACCGCGAGCGGGAGGTTGTTGGCCACGTCGGTGTTCAGGTGCAGCACGTCGGCGAGGTCCTCCGACCACGCCTGGAAGTAGACGAGCGCGACCGCGCCCCACAGCGCGCCCCAGAGCGATCCGAGCCCGCCCAGCACCACCGCCGCCAGCAGGCTGAGCGACAGCGCGGGCGTGAACGAGCCGGGGGCGGCGGTGCCGAGCAGGAACGCCTGCAGGCCACCGGCGAGCCCGCCACAGACCGCGCTCACCAGGAACGCGAGGATCTTCGTGCGGCCGACGGGAATCCCGCTCAGCGCGGCGGCGACCTCGTCGTCGCGGACCGCGCGGAAGTCCCGGCCGAGCCGGCCGCGGACGATGTTCACCACCAGCACCAGCGCGAGGAGCACGCTGAGCCAGACGATCCAGGTCTGCCAGCGCAGCTCCGGGACGCCGATCCCGGCCGGTCTGCTGTGGACGGTGAAGCTCAACCCGTTGCTGCCGCCCAGGAAGTCGGGGAACTTCCGGGTCAGCGCGGGCAGCCCGACGGCCAGCGCCAGGGTCGCCCCGGCGAGGTACGGGCCGCGCAGCCGGGCCGCGGCGGCGCCGGCCAGCAGTCCGGCGAGCCCACCCGCGGCCGAGGCCAGCAGCAGGTCGGCCCACAGCGGGAACGCCGGCACGTGTTTCACCAGCAGCGCGACCGTGTAGGCGCCGATGAACATGAAGGCGCCGTGCCCCAGCGAAACCTGGCCGGTGAGGCCGGTCAGCAGGGTCAGCCCGGCCACCGCGACCAGGTAGTAGCCGATCGTCGCGAGCCGCAGGTTGGTGAACTCGTCGGTGACCAGGGTCAGCAGCACGACCACGGCCAACGCCCCGAGCGCGGCCAGCACGTGGACCAGGAAGGGCGGCAGCGCGCGGCCCTTCTTCGCCGGCGTCACCGCGACCTGCGGTGTCCTGGTGCGCACGGTCATACCCGCCTCACCTTGGCCCGGCCGAACAGCCCGCTGGGCCGCAGGGTCAGCACCACCACGAGGATGGCCAGCGCGGCGATCGTCACCATCTCCGGTCCGAAGTAGCCGGACACATAGGACAGTCCGACGCCGAGGACGAACCCGCCGGCGATGGTGCCCAAGGGGTTGTCGAGCCCGCCGAGCACCGCCGCGGTGAGCGCGTAGACGAAGACGCCGTCCAGCACGTTCGGGAACAGGAACGGCGGGGTGGCGAGCAGCCCGGCCAGCGAGCCGACGGCCGCGGCCAGTCCCCAGCCGGCGGTGAGCATCAGCCCGACCCGCACGCCGAGCGTGCGCGCCACTTCGGGGGCGAACGCGGCCGCGCGCATCCGCAGGCCCAGCGGCGTGTACTTGAACAGCACCAGCACCAGCGCGGCGATGGCGAGCACGACCAGGACGACGAACAGGTCGTTGGCGGAGAACCGGCCGCGGAAGTCGAAGGCGTACGGGAAGGCCAGCGGTTCGTTGGACCAGATCATCCCCGCCACCGCCTGCAGCACCAGCAGGAGCCCGAGCGTGACGATGATCGAGCTCAGCTCGGAGCGGTGCCGCAGTGGCCGGATGAGCAGCCGTTCGGTGGCGACGCCCAGCCCGGTCCCGGCGACGATCGCGACGGCGAACCCGAGCCAGTAGCTGCCCGTCGCCTTCGTCACCGAGTACGCGAGGTAGGTCGAGATCAGGGCGAGGGCGGGCTGCGCGAAGTTCACCACCCGGGTGGCCCGGTAGATGATGACCAGGGCGAGCCCGAGCGCCGCGTACACCGCGCCGGCCGAGATCCCGCCGAGGGTCAGGTCGAAGAAGTCCTGCATACCGGACCGTTCACCTCCATGTCGCTCAGAAACCCAGGTAGGCGTGCCGGAGACCGTCGTCGGCCAGCAGTTCGGCCGCGGTGTCGACGGCCACGACCCGGCCGAGCGCGAGGACGTACCCGCGGTCGGCGATGGACAGCGCGGAGTGCGCGTTCTGCTCCACGAGCACGACGGTGAGCCCGGTGGCCGCGCGCAGGTCCCGCAGGATCCCCATGATCCTGGCGGTGATCAGCGGCGCGAGCCCGAGCGACGGTTCGTCGAGCAGCAGCAGCCCGGGCCGGCTCATCAGGGCGCGGCCGATGGCAAGCATCTGCCGTTCGCCGCCCGACAGCGTCGAAGCGGGTTTCGCCGCCCGTTCGTCCAGGGCGGGGAAAAGCTCGTACACCTCCTTGCGCGCGGCCGCGCGGTCGGCGCGGTCACGCCGCCACAGCGCGCCCAGCCGGAGGTTCTCGTCGACGGTCAGTTCGGTGATCACCCCGCCGCCTTCGGGCACGTGCGCGACCCCGCCGCGCGCGATGCGGTCCGGCGCCAGCCCGGTGAGGTCCCGGCCGGCCCAGGTGATCCGGCCGCCGCGGGCGGGCTGCAGGCCGCTGATGGTGCGCAGCAGCGTGGTCTTCCCGGCGCCGTTCGCCCCGAGCACGGCGGTGATCGCGCCGCGCTCGACGGTGACGCCGACGCCGTCGAGGGCCCGGACGGCGCCGTAGGCCACGGACAGGTCTTCGATCTCAAGCACCGGGCGCCTCCTCGGCGGGGTCGCCGAGGTAGGCCTCGGTCACGCGCGGGTCGGCCTGGATCTCGGCCGGGGTGCCCGCCGCGATCACCTCGCCGAAGTTCAGCACCACCACCCGGTCGCAGACCTCCATCACCAGGTCCATGTGGTGCTCGACCAGCACCACCGCCATCTGCCGGCGCAGCGAGAGGATCAGCGTCGAGAGCTCGAGGAGCTCGGCGGCCGAGAGCCCGCTCGCCGGTTCGTCGAGCAGCAGCAGGTCCGGCTCGGCCACCAGCGCCCTGGCGAGCGCCACGCGTTTGCGCACGCCGTAGGGCAGGACCCCGGGCAACCGGTCGGCGAGGTCGGCGATCCCCAGCTCCCCCAGGGCCGCGCGGGCCCGGCCGGTCAGGTCGGCCTCGTCGCGGGCCGACCGGCCGGCACCGGCCAGCGCCGGGAGGACGCCGGTGCGGGCGTGGCGGCTCGCGCCGGCCAGCACGTTTTCGAGCACGGTCAGGCCCGGGAACAGGCCGAGGCCCTGCAGCGTCCGGACGATCCCGAGCCGGGCGAGGTGGTCCGGCCGGTGCCGGACGAGCGGCTGCCCGCGCCAGAGCACCCGGCCCGCCTGCGGCCGGACGAAGCCGCAGATGACGTTGAACAGGGTCGTCTTGCCGGCGCCGTTGGGCCCGATCACCCCGACGACGGTGCCCGCGCCGACGCTCAGGCGGACGTCGTTCAGGGCGGTGAGACCACCGAAGCGCACGGTCAGGCCGTCGGCCACGAGGAGGTCCTCGCCGGGAAGCGTCATCGTCGACCCTCTCACCATGTGGACACCGACGTACCGCGCGGTCGGTATGAAGAGACTGGGGTGCGGCGGCGGTCGTGTCAAGGTGCGAACCACCGAAACCGGACTCACCCCCGGCGGTCCGAAAATTTCACGATGCCCGGCTACCGGGAAAACTTCCCGGCGGCACAACGAAAAGGGCGGGTGCGCGAACTCGCGCACCCGCCCCTCGGCGGCCCGGCCCCGGCTCAGCCGGTGCCGGCCTGCGGGGCGATCATCGAAGAGGCATCGATCTTCGTCTGCACGACGCCCAGCTGCTGCAGCAGGTCCGGGACCCGCTGGATGCGGCGGGCGTCCAGAGTGGACCCGAAGGCCGGCATCACCATCAGGCTGGCGATGTCCTGGTCGACCTTGGCGTTGCGGACGACGAGCGGTTCGATCCGGGACCGGTCCACCGCGGCGCGCGTGGCGTTGACCATCGCGCGCTGGAACGCCTGCACCGTCTTCGGGTGGTCCTGGACCCACTTGGCGGTGGCGCCGTAGCCGGTGAGGGGGAACGCCTGGGTGCTGCCGCTGGCGGCGTCGACGACCGGGTACGCGCCGGCGGTCTTGGCGGCCTGGGTGAGGAACGGTTCGGGCTGGTAGGCCGCGTCGACGCGGCCCTGCGCCAGCGCGGCGCCCATCTCCGGCAGCGGCATCGGGACCCACTGCACCTTGCTCGCGTCGATGCCGTGGTCGTGCATCACCGACCGGGTCAGCACGTCCGACGCCGCGTTCTTCGAGCTGATCGCGATGCGCTTGCCGGTGAGGTCGTTCACGGTCTTGACCGGCGAGTTCGGCACGGTGACGACCTCGTTGCTGCGCGGGCTCGCCGACGTGCCGTCGGCCACCAGCTTGATGTCCGCGGTGCCGTTGTTCTTGGCCAGGAAGAACAGCGGGTAGGTGGACAGCGCGAGGTCGTCCTGGCCGTTCACCATCCGGGTCAGCGTGTCCTGGCCGCTGGTGCCGACGTCGGTCTGCACTTCGAGGCCTTCGGCCTTGAAGTAGCCGCCTTCCTGCGCCAGCCACAGGGTGGCGAGGTCGACGGTGGTGAGGATCGCGACCCGGATCGTGGGCTTTTCGACGGCACCGGCGGCGGTGGAGCCCTTGAGCTGGCTGCACCCGGTCACCAGGACGGCGATCAGGGCGAGCACGGCGAGCCGGCGCGTCGAGGGGCGTTGGGGCATGCCACTCCTCGGGGAGGATTCTGCGGATCACGGAATACGGCTCGTTCGGCCGGGATCAGCCGGACTGTAGATGACGATTTCCCGGGCCGCAATTGCGTTGCCGAGAAATATGGCACGCCGCGTTCACGCGAAAGAGTGACAAGAGGGCGATCAGGTTACCCACTGACAGGGCCGGTTCGACCGAGGGGAACAAACCCACGTTTTTGCACCGGGTTTCGTGATCTCGCCACCGCAGGTGAAACGTGTTACCACCAGGCCCGACCGGCTCCGTGCCGCCGATCGGCGACGGGAAACAAACCCGGCGCCGTCACTCTTCGATAGTCCACACAACCTTGTCGTTCCGATTTTCTTCCGAAGAAAGCGAGCCCGGTTCCGATTCTTGGACAATTCATGGACACTTCGAAGAATTGATCGACAATAGGAAGCCGAACGCCGTCGCCGGGGACGGATGCCCTGCTCGCGGCGGGTTGTCCGACAGGTCCGGACGGGTGAATCCGCGAGCGGCCGATCAGCCCAACCGGCGCTTCTTCCGGTGGTGCTCCGACCCCGCGAGCGATTCCCGCCGCCGCAGGGGAATTCGACGCGGAACAACGGGGTGGCGCACCGGAAATCAGTGCGCGGGCGGCACGAAGCGGCGCAGGCCGGGCGTGGCCGCCCCGACCGCCACCACCGCGGCGATGCACAGGAGACCGCCGCTGACCAGCGCGAACGCCCCGGAGGTGGCCCCGGCGACGAGCCCGCCACGCAGGTTGCCGACGTCCGGCCCGGCCTGCCCGACGATCTGCTCGGCCGCGGCGACCCGGCCCAGCAGCGCGTCCGGGGTGGCCAGCTGGACGAGGGCCCCGCGCGAAACCACCGAGACCGTGTCGGCGGCACCCGCGACGACGAGGCAGGCCAGCGCCGGCCACGCCCCGGGTGCGAGGCCGAACCCGGCGAGCGCGGCCCCCCAGCCGGCCGACCCGGCGAGCATCACCCGGCCCGGCCGCGGCCGGCGTGTGAACGTCCCGGAGAACACCGAGGCCACGACCCCACCGGCCGCGACGGCCGAGAGGAACAGGCCGAGGGTGCGCGGGTCGCCGTCGAAGCGTTCGGCGTTGACCAGCGGGAAGAGGCTGATCGGCATGGACAGGACGGTGGCGGCCAGATCGGTGAGCAGCGCACCCCGCACGACGGGCGTCCGCACGAGGAAGGCGAGGCCGTCGAGCACCCCGCCCAGCCCGGGCCGCGACGGTTCCCCACCCGGCAGCATCTCGGGCAGGCCGACGAGACCGTAGAAGGCCATGCCGAAGGTGAGCGCGTCGACGACGTAGCAGCCGCCGACGCCGAAGCGTCCGAGGACGAGCCCGCCGACCGCGGGGCCGAGCAGCATCGCGCCCTGGAAGGCGATCCGGTTCAGCGCGAGCCCGGCCGGCAGCTGGCCGGGAGGCAGCAGCCGCGGGACGAAGGTGCGCGCAACGGGCCCGCCACCCGCGACGAAGCAGGACTGGGCGGCGACCAGGGCCAGCACCGCGAGCACGGGCACGTTCACGAGGAACCCTTGCACGGCAAGGAGAACCGAGCAGCCGGCCTGCCCGGCGGTGGTGACGAGGGCGAACTTCCGCCGATCGACCCGGTCCACGAGCGAGCCGGCGAAGAGGCCGAAGGCGATGACCGGCACGGCTTGCGCGAGCCCGACGGCACCGGTCCAGACGGTGCTGCGGGTCTGCTCCCAAACCTGGAACATCACGGCGACGAGGGTCATCTGGGCCCCGAAACCGGAGAAGACGCGACCCAGCCAGAGCCGCCGGAAGGGCGGGGAGGTGCGGAGCGGAGCGAGGTCGACGAGGGCGCGGGTCAGCACGGCCGGATCACCCGGCGATTGTAACAGCGCTTATGCATTGCCGCGGCCTGCTGCGCCCCGGCCGGCCTCGGCGGGCGTGGCCGAGGCGCCCTCGGCGATCCGCCCGGCGTTCGAACACCACCGCCGCGGCGAAGGCCCGCCGACGGACGTTGAGATCGGCTGCCGCGCCGGGATGAGCACGCACCCCGCGCCGGCGTGCTCATCCCGCGGCCCGGCACCGCCGGTCGCGCCCCAGGCCCGGACCTACGCCTCCGTCAGCCTCGGCGGCGGCCCGGCCAGTGCCGAGATCAGGTACCCCGCCCGCAGGACCGCGTCCCGCAGCAGCGCCGCGCTGTCCTGGGCCCGTGCCGGGGTGAGCACGAACCCCGCGCTGGTGTGCTCGCCCCAGCCCGTCATCACCTGCGGCTCGCCGAACCCCCGGATCGGGCACGGCAGCGGCGGCGCCACCGGCACGTGCCCGTCGCTGACCAGCAGGCTCACGTCGGCCGGCTCCGCCTTCTCCGGGACCGCGCGCGCCGCGCGGTCCGGCGGGGCCTGGTGCGCCACGACGAGTGCCCGCGGGACCCCCAGTCCCGCGGCCACCCGCCGCTGGGCCAGCCGGTAGGCGACGAGCGCGCCGAGGCCCGCGCCGAACAGCACGTGCGGGCGGGCCAGCGCCCCCGCCAGTTCCGCGGCCAGGGACTCGACCAGCAGCCACATGTCCCGGTACGGGTGCTCTTCCCGGCGCCCGCCCCGGCCGGGCAGCTCGACGACGTGCACCGCGATCCGGGGATCGCGCCAGGCCCGGTAGCGGCCGGCCGCTTCGCCGCCCTCCGGGAAACACACGAACAACAGGCGCTCCGCGTCGTCTCGGTCCACCCCGTGGCCTCCCTTCCCAGCTGTCCACGGCTAGTGTCGATCACGGCACTTCCGTTCCGCTTCGGTCCGCCTTCCGGGGGTATCACGTGCGCTACCGCCTGCTCGGGCCGATCACCGTCCTCGGCGAGAGCGGCCCGGTGCGGCCCGGCGGCCGGAAACAGACGTCCGTGCTGGCCGCGCTG
Organism: Amycolatopsis sp. NPDC004625; assembly: GCF_040609695.1. Taxonomy (NCBI): domain Bacteria; kingdom Bacillati; phylum Actinomycetota; class Actinomycetes; order Pseudonocardiales; family Pseudonocardiaceae; genus Amycolatopsis; species Amycolatopsis sp. NPDC004625. Next base: position 21,240 of record NZ_JBEXKX010000027.1, on the reverse strand, counting down.
CTGCTCAACCCCAACCGGGTGGTCACCGAAGACCGCCTCATCGACCTCACCTGGGGCGAAGACGCGCCGCCGAGCGTGCGCGGCCGGCTGCAGGTGCACGTCTCCGAACTGCGGAAGCTGCTCGGCCGGGACGTGATCGTGCGGCGCGCGTCCGGCTATCTGATCGAGGTCGCGCCCGGCGACCGCGACCTCGACGTGTTCGAAGCCGAAGTCGCCAAGGCCAGGGCGACGTCCGGGGCGGACGCCGTCGCGCACCTGCGGGCCGCGCTGGCGCTGTGGGAGGGCACGCCGCTCGGCGGGGTGAGCGGCGAACTGGCCGCGCACGAAGGCCCCGCGCTGGCCGAACGCCGGCTCGTCGTGCTGGAGGAGCTGTACGAGCAGGAGCTCGTGGCCGGCCGGCACGGCGAGGTCGTCGGGGAACTGCGGCGGCTCGTCGACGAACACCCGTTCCGCGAACGCCTGCGGGCCGCGCTGATGCTCGCGCTGCACCGCTGCGGCCGGACCCCCGAGGCGCTGGAGACCTACACCCGGGCGCACGAGCTGCTCGTCGACGAACTCGGCATCGAACCCGGCCAGGCCCTGCAGGACCTGCGGATGCGGATCCTGCGCGGCGAGGGCGAACCGGCGCCGCCCGCCGCCGCCGGTCCGCCGCGCCCCGCCGAACTGCCGCTCGACGTCCGCGGGTTCGCCGGCCGCGCCGCGGAGCTGGCCGCGCTCGACGAACCCGGTGATGTCTGGGTGATCACCGGCACCGCGGGCGTCGGCAAGACCGCGCTGGCCGTGCACTGGGCCCACACCGCGCGCACCCGCTACCCCGATGGCCAGCTGTACGTGAACCTGCGCGGCTTCGACGCCGACGACGAGCCGCTCACCTCCGCCGCCGCGCTCGCGCAGCTGCTGCGCACCCTCGGCGTCGACCTGCGGGACGTGCCGCCCGGCGTCGACGACCAGAGCAAGCTCTACCGGTCGCTGCTGGCCGACCGGCAGGCGCTGGTGGTGCTGGACAACGCCCGCGACACCGCGCAGGTGCTGCCGCTGCTGCCGTCCTCGGGCCGGGTGCTGGTGACCAGCCGGCACCGGCTCGACGAGCTGGTCGCCCGCGTCGGCGCGCGGTCGCTCGGGCTGGCGCAGCTGCGCGAGGACGACTCCCGGGCGCTGCTGACCGCCCTGCTCGGCGACCGGACGGCCGCCGAACCGGAGGCCGCCGCCGAACTGGCCCGGCTCTGCGGCCACCACCCGCTGGCCCTGCGGATCGCCGCGGCGAACACCGGCGTCGCCAGTATCGGCGAGCTCGTCGAAGAGCTGCGCGGCGATCCACTGGCGTACCTGGGCTTCGACGGCGAAAGCGCCGTCGCGAAGGCGTTTTCGGTGTCGTACCAGGCGCTGCCGCCCGGCCTGCGGCAGGCGTTCCGGCTGCTGGCGCTGGTGCCGGGCGCCGACTTCACGGCGGTCGACGCGGCGGCGCTGCTGGACGTCCCGGCCGAGGAGGCGACCCGCCGGCTGCGCGGGCTGGCCGCGGCGAACCTCCTCGAGGCGCACGCGCCCCGCCGCTTCCGGTTCCACGACCTGGCCCGCCGGTACGCCGAGCAGTGCGTCCGCGCCGAGGAGGACGAACCCGCGCGCGACCGGGCGTGGGAGCGGCTGTTCACCGGCTACTGCGCGGCCGCGGACGCGGCGGTGGCGCTGCTGGGCGCGCGGATCGTGGCGCTGCCCCGCGAGGACGCACCGTCGGCGCCGAGCCCGGTCGCCTTCGCCGACGCCGCCTCCGCCGTGGCCTGGCTGGACGTCGAGGTGCCGAATCTGTCGGCGGCGCTGCGGCAGGCGGCGACGCGCGGGCCGTACCCGGGCGCCTGGTACCTCGCCGACGCGTTGCGGCGGTTCTTCCACGACCACGGCCGTCGCGCGGAATGGCTCGAGCTGGCCCCGATCGTGCTGCGCGCGGCGCAGGACCACGGCGCGCAGCCCGCGGAAGCGCTGGTGCAGCTGTCGATCGGCGGCGCGTACTTCCGCGAAGGCCAGCACGAAGCCGGCATCCGGCACACGGAGAAGGCGGTCCTGGCGAGCCGGGCGTGCGGCTGGCGGCAGTGCGAGGCGACGGCGGTCGCGAACCTCGGCGCGATGCTGGAGTGGACCGGCCGCCTGTCGGAGGCGGTGGAGCACAGCCGGCGCGCGATCCAGCTGTTCCGCGAGCTGGCCAACCGGTCGGGCGAGGCCCTGGCGCTGAATTCGCTGAGCTGCCACTACCGCCAGCTGGGCCGGCTGGAACAGGCGGAGGACTGCCTGGTCGAGGCGATCGCGCTGGCCCGCAAGGAGGACCTGGCGTTCTGGGAGGCGGCCAACCTCGCCGACCTCGGGTACGTCCTGCTGGCCACGGGACGGCTGGCGAAGGCCGGGGAGGTCCTGGACCAGGCGTTGCAGGCGTTCCGCGAGGTGGGATCCAGCTTCGGCGAGGCGACGGCGCTGAACGTGGTGAGCGCGTTGCAGATCGCCCGCGGCGCCCACGCGGAGGCGGCGGCCACGGCCGAGGCGGCCCTGGAGTGCGTCCGCCGCGACGGCGACCGCCAGGTCGAGGCGGCGGCGCTCATCGCACTGGGCCGGGCCGAGGAGGGCCGGGGCGACCTGGAGGCGGCGGAGCGTGTTTTGCGCGAGGCGAGGTCGCTGACGGCGGAGTCGGGCCTGCGCGGCCAGCTGGCGGAAGCGGCGGCAACACTGGCCCGCGTCCTGGCCGCGGGCGGCCGCGCGGCCGAGGCGGGCGAGCACGCGAGGACGGCCCTCGACGCGGCCCGCGCGGGCGGGTTCCGCGTGGTGGAGGCGGAGGCACTGCTGGGCTTGGCGGCGGTCCAGGCGGCGGCGGGCCGGTCGATGCTGGCGGAGGGAACGGCCCGGGAGTCGGAGGGCCTGTACCGAGCGGTGGGACACGTGACGGGAGAGGCAGTGGCGACGGGGTTCCTGGCGAGGTTGGGCGGCCGCGCCACCGGCTGAACCGGGCCGCCGGGCGCAGCTCACCGGAGTCCCTGGCTGGGTTGGGCGGCCGCGTCGCCGGACACAGCGTCCGCTGGAGTCCCTGGCCACGCAAAGCGGCCGCGCCACCGGCTGAGCAGCGACGCCTCCGGCCCCCGGTATCCAGCTTACCGGCGGCCACCGACAGTTCCGGCGGCCTACCGCGGCTGGTCGTGAGTGGTAAAGCGAGTTAGAACACTCCTTACCACTCACGACCCGTGCGCGGCCGGTGCGCGGCCGGTTGGAGTGCGGCGGGTGTTACCTCCGGCGACGTTGCGCGACATACTGAAGTCATGCCCCGTCCGAAACACGTTCCCGCGAGCGATCTGCGCCTCCCGGACGCGCTGCAGCCGGGGCGGCCCAAGGGTGACCAGCTGCGCGAGATCCTGGAAAGCGTCGCGACCGAAGCCGGGCCCGGGCGGCTGATGCCGTCGGAACGGTTTCTCGCCGAGCACTTCCAGGTGGCGCGCGGCACCGTGCGGCAGGAGGTCAACCGGCTGGTCGCCGACGGCGTCCTCTACCGCCAGCACGGCACCGCCACCTTCACCGCCGAACGGCAGGCCGCGCACATCGACATGCTGACCTCGTTCACCGAGGACATGCAGGCCCGCGGTGTCGTCCCCAAGACCAAGGTCCTGCACGCCGAGGTCGAGAGCGCCGGCCCGCGGATCGCCGGGCGGCTCAACGTGCCGCCGGGTGCGCGGGTGTTCCGGCTGGAACGGCTGCGGTACGTCGAGGACGAGCCGTTCGCCGTCGAGCGCACCAACCTGTCCGTCGACCGGTTCCCGGACATCGAGCTGTTCGACTGGGAGACCCAGTCCCTGCACCGCACGATCGAGGAACGCTGGGGCGTGCGCGCCGAGTGGAACGACACCGCGATCTCCGCGGTGCTGCCCAACAGCAACGACGCCGCCCTGCTCGGCATCGAAGCCACCCAGCCGTGCCTGATCATCGAGGGCACCCTGCACGACCAGAGCGGTGGTGTCATCGAGGCGGGCCGGTCCCTGTACCGGGCCGACCGCTACACGGTCTTCACCCAGGCGCGGCGCAGCCCGGCCTCCTGACCGTCAGCAGCGGGCCTGGTGCGCCCGCAGCACCCGCAGGCAGTGCTCCACCAGCTCGTCCCCGGACTCCGGGCCGAACAGCGTCACGTACGACTCGTAGATCCCGTCGCGGTGACCGTCGGCGTCCGGCAGGTAGCCCAGGTAGCCGTCGGTGTAGCCGATCACGCGCGTGTGGCGGAACGGGCTGCCGCGGCGGATGCGCAGGCCCAGGGACGCGAACAGCTCGAACGGCGTGTGCAGCCACGCGATCTCCCCCAGCGACACCACGCTGACCGGCACCTCGGCGCAGCCGGTGGGCCGTCCGCCCGCCGCCATCGTCGCGAGCATCGCGCAGCCTTCGTAGCGGGTCTGCGCGATCCGGACCGCCGGGTGGTCCTCGCCGTGGCCGGCCAGCTCGCGCTGCCACTCCGCCTCCGCCGCATCACGCAGCTCCACGCTGTTCTCCAGCGACGGCACCTCGCGATAAGGCAGGTGCAGCGTGGACCGGGTCAGCCGGACCGGGCCGCCGGCCGCGGCCGGGGACGACACCGCCGCGAGCGTGCGCGCGATCGACGTCGCCAGGTGGCCGCCGAGCGTGCGGACCTCGGCGTGGTCGCGGCCGCGGCGGACGAACCGGGAGCTGGCGTCGCCCGCCGCGCCCTGCAGGAACGCCGCCACCGGCTGCCCGACCAGGGTGGCCAGCTCGCGGCGGGTCGCCCCCGGCCAGTCCGCCGACCAGGCGAGGTTGTCCGGGCCGAGCACGGTGGGGTGGCTCGCGTAGTCGAACAGCAGCGCGGCCGGGCTGCCGTCGTCGCGGCGCAGTTCGAGCACGCCGAACGACGTGTCGTGCGGCCCGTCGGGGCGGTAGCGGTTGCCGCCGACGGCCTCCGTCTCGCCCGCGTGCCAGCGCGCCCGGACCCGGCCGCGGCAGGCGCGCAGCCGCAGCGCGGCGCCGGTGACCTTCTCCGCCATCCGGCCGACCAGCCCGGCGTCGCGCTGCCCCGGCAGCCCGGGGTGCAGCTGGCCGGTCCAGCCTTCGGGCCCGGAATGCGTGTGCGACGCGCAGACCAGCACCCGGTCCGGGTCGATGTCCACGGCCGCGGCGACCGCGTCGGCCAGGGTGCGGGTCAGCCCGGCGTCGACCGCGAGCGCGTCGAGCGCCACCCACACCACGCCGGGGTCGTCTTCGGTGGACAGCCAGATCAGGGACGCTTCGAGGTCGTCGTGCGTGCCGGTCGCGACGCCGTGCCGGGCCAGGTAGCCGCCGAGCCGGTGCCCGGGTCCCGGCGTGATCCGGACGTCCTGGGCGGCCAGCAGGAGCGCGGCGGTCACCAGGTCGATTCCAGGACGTCGACGACGCCGTCGCGGCCGGCGGCGCGAGCCACCCCGGCGAGCTCGGTGACGTCGTCGGTCGTGTGCAGCAGGACTTCCAGCAGCATCGGCAGGTTCAGCCCGGAGACCAGCTCGATGCGCGGGCCGGGGCCGGCGGCGAGCGCGCGGACGGCGTTGAACGGCGACCCGCCGTGCAGGTCGGCGAGCACGAGCACACCGGTGGCCTGGTGGGCGAGTTCGAGCACCCGGCGGCCGAACTCCTCGGGGCTGTCGCGCGGGCTCAGCTCGCACACCTTCAGCCGCGTCTGCGGGCCGAGGATCATCTCGGCGGCCTCCCCGACGCCGGAGGGCAAGTGGCCGTGACCGGCCAGGATGATCGGAACACTCATGGCGGACCCCCTAACTCTTCGCCGGGGCCGACGGCGCGAACCAGCCGAGCCACCCCAGGACGACCCCGGCGACGACGACGATGCCGATGACCCAGACCGGCCGCAGCCGCGCCTTGACCGTCAGCAGGTAGACCCCGGCCGTGACGAGCACCGGGAGCAGGAACGGCAGCAGCTCGTCGAGCCGGTCCTGGATCGCCACCGCCTGCGTCACCGGCTGCCCCTGGACCGTGGTGGTCTGCCGGTAGGTGAGGGTGGTGACGACCTTGACGATCGACGGGATGAACCCGCCGAGCACGACGAACCCGAGCACGGTCGCCCCCTGGGCGACGCGGGCGAGCGCACCGGCGGCGAGGTGCCCGGCCAGCCGCCTGCCCTCGCGGTAGGCGAACCCGAACTGCCAGCGCCGGATGAGCGCGTAGGGCACGAGCACCATCACCGCGGCGAAGACCGGGCCGAGCCAGTTGCCCTGCAGCGCCCACGACGCGCCCATGGTGAAGACGATGCTGTTGTACAGCGCGAAGACCACGGTGTCGCCGATGCCGGCCAGCGGTCCCATCAGCGCGACCTTGGTGCTCGCCGCCGACTTCGGCGTGCCCGCTTCTTCGAGGGCGACGCTGGAGCCGAGGATCAGCGGGCCGCCGACGAGCACGGAGGTGTTGAAGAACTGCAGGTGCCGCTGCAGGCCGGCGACGTAGTCGGCCTTCTCCGGGTAGAGCCGGCGCAGCACGGGCTCCATCGAGTACGCGAAGCCGAGCGCCTGCATCCGCTCGTAGTTCCAGGAGATCTGGCTGGACCAGAAGTACCGGCGGAACGCGCGGCGCAGGTCCTGTTTCGTCAGCCGCGGGTCGGCGGCGGGCTCTTCGGCTTCGACGGCGGGGACGGCGAGCGCGGGTTCGTCGCGCTTCAGCGTCACGAACAGCATCGCCACCGCCACGCCGACCAGCGCGATCCCGAACACCGGCAGTTTCAGGTAGGCGAACCCGACGAACCCGATGAGCAGCAGGTACCAGTACCGCGACAGCTCCATCATGCCCAGCAGCAGCGCGAAGCCGACCGCCGGCAGCAGCGAGCCGGCGAGCGTCATGCCCTGCACGAACCCGGCCGGGATGCTCGCGGTGATGTCCTTGACCAGCCCGCCGGACGCGGCGAGCGCGGCCAGGAACGTCGGGATCGCGCGCACCGCGACCCACGGGACCAGGCTCACCCAGTGGATCATCGCCAGGCCGCGCGCGTTGCCGTCGGCGGCGTAGCCGTCGGCCCGGTGCACCAGCGCGGTGGTCACCATCTTGCCGACCGGGTCCAGCGCCGAAAGCAGGATCGCCGCGGGCAGCCCGACGCCGATCCCGATCGCGGCCTGCGCGGCCGGCGCACCGGCGGCGCCCGCGGCCAGCGCGGTGCCGACGATCGCGCCGGTCTGGTAGTCCGGGATGGTGGCGCCGCCGTAGGTGTAGACGCCGAGCGCGGCCAGCTCCAGCGTCGCGCCGATCAGCAGGCCGAGCAGGGGGTGGCCGACGATCAGGCCGGCCACCGAGCCGGCGATCAGCGGGCGCTGGGCGTAGATGAGGAACGGCCCGAGGCCGTCGTACGTGCAGTAGATCGCCCAGAGGGTCAGGGCCAACGCGACGAGCATGCGGAGCTAGAGCCCTTTCCGGTCGAGCAACGAGACGAAATCGGCGGGCTTGTCCTGCGGCAGCAGCTGCGTGACCAGCGGGACGCCCGTGGCGGCGAGTTTGCGGTAGGCGTCGGCCTCGTCCGCGGTGACCGCGGCCGAGCGGGTGACCATGGTGCTTTTTTCACCCGGGCGGGGGGCGACGTTGCCGACGTTGACGACCTCGGGCCGCAGCCCGCCCTCGACGAGGCGGAAGACGTCCTCGGGGTGCTTCGCGATGATCATGGTGTCGCCGCCGGGCTCGGCGGCCAGCGTGGCCTCGACGGACAGCACGTCGGTGGGCAGCCCGCGGGCGGCCTGCGGGAGCAGCAGGCACTGGAGCTCGTCGGCGGCGACGTCGTCGTTGCAGACGACCAGCCGGCGGACGCCGAGGCGGCGGGTCCACGCGACGGTGACCTGCCCGTGGATCAGCCGGTTGTCGATCCGGACGTGTGCCCCCGTCATGTTTCTCCTCCCGGACGGCAGGAGACATACTGGTTCGTACCAGTATCTGTGTCAACACTGCCGGTGACCGGCCTTCGCGCGGCCGACGGAAGGACCCCTCAGACCTTCCGTCGGCCCGTGAGCGCGAAGTCTTCCTCTTTTTTCGGCCCGGACCCTCCCATAAAGGTATATACCAGTATGGACGGTCGTGATCGACTGTCAAGACCCTGGCCACGGCGAGATCCGAAAAATTCTCGGGCGGTCGCCCGACCGAAATTCACCGCGAATCGCCCGGGGAAAGTTCACCCACCGGTGTCCGGTCCTGTCAGTGACAGCCGCCGGACCCGTACCTAGTATCCCCATTGGTCTAGACCGCCAGCCGGCGGCCGGCCGGACATTTCCCGGCGGATCCGCGCAACCTGGTCCGGCTGCCGTCGTTAACCGCTTCGTCAGTTCAGGGGAGGAAAGCATGCCGGCCGTCAGATCGAACATCGTCCCGCTCCGGCACGCACGCCCGGGAGTGGTGGCGTACGTGAAGAGCCCGGCCGAGTGGTTCGTCGCGAACAGCGGCTGGATCCAGGGCACCGAGGGCGTGGCGCTGATCGACACCTGCGGCACCGAGCAGGCGACGCTCGAGCTGCTGCGCGACGTCCGCAAGTACGCGGGCGACCAGGAGCTCACGGTCGTCATCACGCACGCGCACGGCGAGCACCACAACGGCCTCGGCGTCGCCCTCCGCGACGGCGGCACCGCGCTGGCCGCCCCCGGCAGCCTCGATCTGGTCAAGGCCGGGCCGCAGACCTACGGCAACGTCTTCACGTACACGAGCTGGGGCGTGCTCGAGCCACCGGAGCCGGAAGCGGTCCGGCCGGTCGCCGGCTGGCACCGGCTCGACCTGGGCGGCGCGGCGGTCGACGTCGTGGCCGTGCCGAGCGTCGCGCACACGGCGGGCGACCTGGTGGTTCACGAGCCGCGCTCGGGCACGCTGTTCACCGGCGACCTGGTGTACATCGGCGACACGCCGCTGGCCGTGCACGGTTCGATCCCCGGCTGGCTCGACGCGCTGGACTGGCTCCAGGACACGTTCCGGCCGCGCACGCTGGTGCCGGGCCACGGCCCGGTGGCGACGCCGGGCCACACGGCCTTCCACGCGATGCGCGTCTACCTGGAGTGGCTGCTGGAGGCGACGACCCGCCAGTCCAACTTCACGAAGCTGGCGAAGCAGGCATCCCTGCGCTGGCCGGGGTGGCGCAACCCGGAGCGCCACATCGGCAACCTGATGCGCGCGTACGCCGACCAGCACGGCCGCAAACTGGACGTCGACCTGGCGATCGACGCGGTCCTCGCCGCCGCGGGCGGCCGCATCGACCTCGATTCACTGCTGGGCGGCGAACCGGTCCGCCAGATCTCCTAGGACCCCGGGCCGCCCAGGCTCTCCAGCAACGTCCGCAGCGTGACGGCCAGTTCTTCGCGCTCGTCCGCGCCCAATGCGGCCAGGATGCGGTGCTCGGTTTCCACGTGGTCGGGCAGCGTCCGGTCGATCAGCTCGCCGCCGGCGTCGGTCAGGGCCACCCGGACCCCGCGGCCGTCGGCCTCGTTCGGTGTGCGCTCGACGAGGCCGCGCGCCTCCAGCTTGTCGAGGCGCTGGGTGATCGCCCCGGACGTCACCATCGCCGAGCGCATCAGCTCCGTCGGGGTCAGCCGGTAGGGCGGCCCGCTGCGGCGCAGGGTGGCGAGGACGTCGAAGGACGCGCGGTCGAGGTCGTGGCGGGCGAACGTGCGGCGCAGCTCCGCGTCGACCAGCGCGCTGAGCCGGGACAGCCGGCCGATCACCGCCATCGGGGACACGTCGAGGTCGGGGCGCTCGGCGTGCCACTGCTCGAGGACCCGGTCCACGTGGTCGGCCATCGGCACAGCGTAACGGATGTCTTAGCGGTAAGTGAGACGGTAGCCTTTTGTCTTAGCACTGAGGTAATCTACCTTAGTGCTAAACAACCGACTCGCCGTCCTCCTGGTCACCGCGCTGGCCCCGGCCATCTGGGGCACCACCTACCTCGTCACCACCGAGTTCCTCCCGCCCGGCCGCCCGCTGCTGGCCGCCGTCGTCCGCGCCCTGCCCGCCGGGCTGCTGCTGGTCGCGCTCACCCGGCGGCTGCCGAAGGGCGACTGGTGGTGGAAGTCGCTGGTGCTCGGCACGCTGAACATCGGCGCCTTCCTCGCGCTGCTGTTCGTCGCCGCCTACCGGCTGCCCGGCGGGGTCGCGGCCACCCTCGGCGCCCTTCAGCCGCTGATCGTCGCCGGCCTGTCCACCGGCCTGCTCGGCGAACGCCTGACCCGCCGGACCGTGCTCGCCGGCGTCGCCGGGGTGGCCGGGGTCAGCCTCCTGGTCCTGCAGTCCACCGCGCGCCTCGACGCGGTCGGCGTCGCCGCCGCGGCCGGCGGCGCGGCCGTGATGGCCACCGGCGTCGTGCTGAGCAAGCGCTGGACGTCCCCCGCGCCCCTGCTGGCCACCACCGGCTGGCAGCTCGTCGCGGGCGGGCTGGTGCTCGTGCCGGTCGCCCTGGCCGTCGAAGGCGCGCCGCCGGCGTCGCTGTCCGGCGCGAACCTCGCGGGCTACGCCTACCTCGGGCTGATCGGTGCCGCGTTCGCCTACGCCCTGTGGTTCCGCGGCATCCGCGCGCTGTCCGCCACGCACGTCACGTTCCTCGGCCTGCTCAGCCCGGTCGTCGCGACGCTGCTCGGCTGGCTCGTGCTCGGCCAGCGGCTGACGCCGTGGCAGCTGTTCGGCGCGGCGATCGTGCTGACCGCCGTCGTGGCCGCGCAGCTGAAGCCGCTGGGCCGGACGGGGGCTGATAAATATCAGCCTTTGACAACCGCCGACCGGGACACCGACGCTGAAATGGTCTGAACAACTTGCGATCATCGGCCTCGACGAGGAGGCGCCCGTGCGCACGAAAACGTCCGTCCGGAACCGGCTGGTGGTACTGGCCGCGGCACTCGCGGTGGCCACCGCGGCCGCCCCCGCCGCCGAGGCGGTCCCGGCGACCATCCCCCTGAAGATCACCAACAACTCCGGGCGCAGCGACGCTGTGTACCTCTACGACCTGGGCACGAACCTGGCGACCGGGCAGCAGGGCTGGGCCGACGCGAACGGCGGGTTCCACGCCTGGCCCGGCGGGGCGGTGCCGCCGATCCCGGCACCCGACGCGTCGATCCCCGGCCCGGCGAACGGCCAGTCGATCACCATCCGGATCCCGAAGTTCTCCGGCCGGATCTACTTCTCCTACGGGCAGAAGCTCGTCTTCAAGCTCGCCACCGGCGGGCTCGTCCAACCGGCCGTCCAGAACCCGTCCGACCCGAACGTCACCATCCTCTTCAACTGGTCCGAGTACACGCTCAACGACGGCGGCCTCTGGATCAACAGCACCCAGGTGGACATGTTCTCCGCGCCGTACGCGGTCGGCGTGCAGCCCACCGGCGGCACCACGAAGAGCACCGGGCACCTGAAACCGGGCGGCTACAACGGTTTCTACTCGTCGCTGCGCAGCCAGCCCGGCGGCTGGGCCAACCTGATCCGCACCCGGTCCGACGGCACGGTCCTGCGCGCGCTGGCGCCCGGCCACGGCATCGAGGCCGGCGCGCTGCCCGCGAACGTGCTGCAGGACTACATCAACCGCGTCTGGACGAAGTACAGCTCGTCCACGCTGACCGTGACGCCGGTGGCGGACCAGCCGAACGTCAAGTACTACGGCCGGGTTTCCGGCAACACCATGAACTTCACCTCCACGTCCGGCGGGTTCGTGACGGCGTTCCAGAAGCCGGATTCCGACAGCGTTTTCGGCTGCTACAAGAACCTCGACGCACCCAACGACGTCCGCGGCCAGATCTCACGCACGCTCTGCGCGGGCTTCAACCGCTCGACGCTGCTGACCAACGCGAACCAGCCGGACACCAGTTCGGCCGCCTTCTACCAGGACGCCGTCACCAACCAGTACGCGCGCAAGATCCACGCGCAGATGGCCGACGGCAAGGCGTACGCGTTCGCCTTCGACGACGTCGGCCACTACGAATCCCTGGTCAACGACGGCAACCCGGCGACGGCCTACCTGACCCTGGACCCGTTCAACTAGAGCTTCACGACGACCGGCGCCACCGGCGTGTCCCCGAGCAGCTCGCCCGGGGGCGCGCCGGTGCGCACGGGCACCGGTACCGCCGTCCCCTTCACCTCCACCACCGGTTGTCCGCACGCGACCAGGTCCACCACCAGCACCACGAGCAGGACGGTCCGCATGACCGCTCACCTCCACCACTCCCACCGGGCACACGACGGCCGCCGGGAAGGCGGTTCAGGTATTTCCCGCGCCTTCACCGGATCGGCTGAGCGGGGGGAACGACGTGAAGGAGTCCCCCGATGGCGTACCGGTCCGAAGGGCCGCTCCTGGTTAGGCTGAGCGGGGCAACCGGAGGTGAAGTGGACACCACGACCCTGCTCGAGGCGGCCGCGCGCGGCGACCAGGCGGCTTGGGACGCCCTCGTCGACCGGTACGCGAGCCTGCTCTGGTCGATCGCCCGTGCCCACCGGCTGTCCGACGCCGACGCGGCCGACGCCGTCCAGACGACGTGGCTCAAGCTCGTCGAGAACCTCGGCCGGATCAAGGACCCGGAACGGCTGCCCGGCTGGCTGGCCACCACGGCCCGGCACGAGTGCCTCCGCCAGATCCGCCGCACCGACCGGGAGCGCCCCGCCGACGACCAGGTCTGGCAGAGCGAGCCGGCCCCCGGCGAGGCCGTCGACGCGGCCCTGCTGCTCGAAGAACGCGACGCCACGCTGTGGCGGGCCGTGGACAAGCTGTCGGACCAGTGCCGCCGGCTGCTGCGGGTGCTCATGGCCACGCCCCCGCCGTCGTACGCGGAGGTGTCGGCCGCCCTCGACATCCCGGTCGGCAGCATCGGCCCGACCCGGCAGCGCTGCCTGGGCCGGCTGCGCGAGCGGGCCGGCCAGGCCGGGCTCGGAACGGAGGACCGGACGTGACCACCGACGACGAGCTCATGGACGTCCTGCGCGCGGCGGCCGGCCGGGCGGACCCGGTGCCGGACCTCGTCCTGCGCCAGGCCCGCGCGGCGCTGACCACCCGCAACCTCGACGCCGAACTGGCGGACCTGGCCTTCGACTCGGACCTGGCGGCGGCCGGCGCGGTCCGCGCGGACGGCGACGACGTCCGCCTGCTGTCGTTCGAGTCGGCGCAGGTGTCGGTGGAGCTGCAGGTGGAGTACGGCGGTGGCCGGGTCGCCCTGCGCGGGTTGATCACCGGGGCCACGGGCGAGGCGGTGATCGAGGTGGCGGGCGAGCGGCACGTCCGCCCGATCGGCGCCGAAGGCTGGTTCACGGCGGCGGGCCTGCCGCGGGGCGCGACCCGGGTGACGGTGACCGCCGCGGACGGCACGACGGTCACCACCGGCTGGGCGAGCCTCTAACTCACGTACGGCACGTCGCTGCTGCCGTTCACGTCGAACACGGTGATCGAGCCGGCGGCCTCGAGCACCTTGCCGGCCGCCTCCCGGGCCGTGACGCCCGGGCCCATCAGCGCGGCGATCTTGCCGGAGAGGATCGCCGCCGAGAACGACGTGCCGCTCCACACCGCGTACCCGTTGAACTTCGGGAGTTCGTCCGGCGGCTGCACCGGGTAGCCGCGGTGGAAGTACGGGCCGACCACGTCGACGCCGTCGGCGTAGGCCGCGATCCACGGCCCGAAGTTGCTGAAGTCCGCGACGACGGGGAGGCGGGTGGCATCGGCCGAGCCGACCGGCAGGACCAGGGCGTGCTTGTCGTCGACCTGCCCGGCGACCGTGGGCGCGAGCTTGATCCCGGCCGGGTAGACCCGCTGCCGCAGCCCCCGGTTCCCGGCGGAGGCGACCACGACCGTGTCCGGGGACAGCCGGCCCAGCGCGGCTTCGATCGCCTTCGGCGGCTGGTCCTCGAAGGTTTCGCCCGAGAACGACAGGTTGATCAGGGTGACGCCCTCCTCGCGCAGGTCGTCGATCGCGTTCGCCACGGCGAGGTCTTCCGCGTCACCGCTCTGCTCGTCGATCACGCCCTTCATCCGGACGCCCACGTCCGGTCCGACCTGCTTCAGCACCACGCCCGCGACGAACGTCCCGTGACCGGCGGACCCGACCGGGTTGCCGTCTTCGCCGCGGACGACCCGGACGGTGTCCTCCGGGTCGTAGCGGACGCGTTTGCCGAGGAATTCGTGCGGCTCGCCGTCCCGGAGCACGATGCCCGTGTCGACGACGCCGACGTGCAGCCGGAGGTGCCCGGCCGCGGGCACCGGGGTCAGGTCGAGGTTGGTCGGCCGCGGGCGCAGGTCGCCCCAGATGATCCGGTCGAGGCCGAAGAGGTGGTTCGGGCCTGCGCGGCCGCCCAGGGTGGCGAGCACCTCGGGCACCGGGCGCGTACCGGTGAAGCGGCGCAGCGGGCCGGAACCCCCGGCCGGGTGGTAGCCGAACGCTGCCAGCCGCGGGCCGAGCGCGGCACAATCGTCGGCATGGACCAGCAGTTCGCCGGCTCGATGGCGGTATCGGGTCATGTGTCCCCCTCCGGGGCCGGTCATGGGTGAACGGGTCGGCAACCCGATCCGCGAGCCCCTCCGTCAGATACTGCGCCGACGGGTACCAATCCGGCCACAGCCACGGCCGGGTGACTTCGCGGCGACGGTTGCCGGGGCCGGCCTGCATTCGGCCGGATGGCTACCCGCCACCGGAAGCGGGCACAACCCGCGATGACCGGGCCCTTGGCGAAGGCCGTCGCCGCCGCGGACCTCGCGTTCACCGCGCCGGCCAAGGCGCGGGCGCTGGCCGAAGCGGCGCTCGCGGAGGCGAACGGCCACGCCGAGGCGGCCGCCGTCGCCGAGCACGCGCTCGGCATCGCCGGGGTCTCCACGGGCCGGCTCGACGACGCCGAAACCCGGCTGCGAGCAGCGGTCCGGCTGGCCGACGGCGCCGGCCTGCGCGAGCGGGCCGCCCAGACGCGCGGGGTCCTCGGGTACGTGCTGACGCTGACCGGCCGCACGGCCGAGGCGTTGCGCGAACTGGACCGCGCGATGCCCGAGCTGACCGGGCCGGCGGCGGCGCGGCTGCGGATGCAGCGGGCCGTCGTGCTCACCGAAATCAGCCGGTTCGGTGACGCCGCCGCGGAGTTCGCGGCCGCGCTCGCCGCGTTGCGCGCGGCGGGCGGGGACGCCCTGATCGAGGCCACCATCCGC
Organism: Amycolatopsis sp. NPDC004625; assembly: GCF_040609695.1. Taxonomy (NCBI): domain Bacteria; kingdom Bacillati; phylum Actinomycetota; class Actinomycetes; order Pseudonocardiales; family Pseudonocardiaceae; genus Amycolatopsis; species Amycolatopsis sp. NPDC004625. The sequence continues at coordinate 6,122 of NZ_JBEXKX010000027.1, read as the reverse complement.
ACCAACCGCAGCATCGTGCTGGCCCGGCTGGGCGACTGGCGGGGCGCCGAGGACGACCTGCGCCGCGCCGAGGCCGGCTTCGCCGTGACCGGCCACATCGGACGGACGGCGATGGTGTGGCAGAACCGCGGGCTCGCCGCCACCGTCCGCGGCGACGTCCCGGCCGCGCTCACCGCCTACGACGAAGCCGCGGCGCGCTACCACGAGGCCGGGACCGACCCGGGCCTGCTGCCGATCGAACGCGCCGAGACGCTGCTGTCGGTCCGCCTGATCGCCGAAGCGCGCGAAGCCGCTACGGACGCCGTCTCGGAGTACGAACGCCGGCGCAACGCTGTCGACCTCGTCCAGGCGCGGCTGGTGCTGGCGAAGGTGGCGCTGCTCGACGGCGACCCCGGGACGGCGTTGCGCGAAGCGACACTGGCCCAGCGGTCCGCGGCCCGGCAGCGCCGTCCGGGCTGGGCCGCGCTCGGCGGTTACCTGGCCTTGCGCGCCCGGCGTGACAGCGGGCTCCGGACGACGGCGATGCTCCGCTTCGGACAGCGCACGGTCACGGCGCTCACCGACGCGGGCTGGGTGGTCGCGGCCCTGGACGCGCGGCTGATCGTCGCGACGCTGGCCCTGGAACTGGGCCGGCCGGCGGTCGCGGAGGCGGAGCTGACGGCCGTCGGCCGGGCCGGTCGCGGAGGCCCGGCCGAGCTGCGCGCCCGGGCCTGGCACGCGACGGCGTTGCTGCGGCTGGTCCATGGCGACCGCCGGGGCGCGGACGCCGCGGTGCGCGCCGGCGTCCGGGTGATCGACCGGTTCCGGGCCGGGCTCGGGGCGAGCGAACTGCGGGCCCACGCGTCCGGGCACGCGAGCGAGCTGACCGGGCTCGGGCTGCGGCTCGCCGTCGAACGCGGGCACCCGGAAGCGGTGCTGCGCTGGGCGGAGCTGCGGCACGCCGGCGCGTTGCGGCTGCGGCCGGCCCGGCCGCCGGACGACGAGGGCCTGGCCGCGGACCTCGCCGCGGTGCGCCAGATCGCCGTCGACCTCGCGGCCGGCCCCGGCCGGGCCCCGGCCCTGCTGCGCCGCCAGGCCCGGCTGGAGAAGGCGGTGCGCGACCGCGCCCGGCACGCCCCCGGGGTGTCCACATCGGACACCCCGATCCCGGGCCGCGCGGAGCTGGCGGCGGCGCTGGGCCCGGCGACGCTGGTCGAGTACTTGGAGCTGGCCGGCCGGCTGTCCGCGCTCGTCGTCACCGGCGGCCGGCTGCGGCGCTGCGAACTCGGGCCGGTGGCCGAGGCCGCGGAACGCCTGGACGAGCTGCGGTTCGCGCTGCGGCGCTCGGCGTTCGGCCTCGGCTCGTCCGGCGAGCTGGCCGCCCGGACGGCCCGCCGCCTCGACGACCTCCTGCTCGCCCCGCTCCCGCTCGGCGACGGTCCGCTGGTGATCGTCCCGACCGGGCGGCTGCACGAGCTGCCGTGGCCGGCGCTGCCGGGCTGCCGGGGACGTCCGGTGTCGCTGGCGCCGTCGGCGGCGCTGTGGCACCGCGCGGCGACCGCGCCGGGGGGTGCCGGCGGCGACCACGTCGTCGTGGCCGGTCCCGGGCTGCCGCACGCCGCCGCGGAGGTGGCCGCGCTGGCCCGCCGCTACCCGGGCGCCCGGCGGTTGACCGGCCGCACCGCGCGGGTCGAGCCGGTGCTCGCCGCCCTCGACGGCGCGGCCCTCGGCCACATCGCGGCGCACGGGGTGTTCCGCACGGACAACCCGCTGTTCTCGGCGCTGCGGCTCGCCGACGGCCCGCTGACGGTGTACGACCTGGAACGCCTGGCCCGCCCGCCGCGCCAGGTGGTGCTGTCGGGCTGCGACTCGGGCCGGTCGGCGATCCACGCGGGCGACGAGCTGCTGGGCCTGGCCTCGGCCCTGCTCGCCCTGGGCACGACGAGCCTGGTGGCCACGGTCCTCCCGATCCCCGACGACGCCGGGCGCGCCCTGATGCTCCGCCACCACCGCCACCTGGCCTCGGGCCTCACCCCGGCCGCGGCCCTGGCCCGCGCCCAGTCAGACCTCCCGGACTCCCCCGCCGCCACCAGCTACGTCTGCTACGGCGCCGGCTGACCCCGTGCACAAAGAGGCATCACCCGTGATGCCCCTGCAGTCACGGGTGATGCCTCTTCAATCACGGGTGATGCCCGCTGGATCACGGCGGGCGAGCGTGGGACGGGTCATCATGGAGGGGTGCGGGTCACGGCTTGGTGGCGCGGGATCAGCCCGCGGCGGCGGTTGATGCTGAGCAGCGTCGCCGCGGTCCTCGCCGTGGTCGTCGTCGCCGGGTTCGTCGTCACCTCGGGGGCGAAGGCCGCGCCGGAAACCGGGGTTCCGGACCAGGACAAGCCCGGTCCCGTGCTGCTCGTGCCCGGCTACGGCGGCGGGCGGGACGCCCTGGAGACCCTCGCCGAGCGGATCCGGCAGGCCACCGGCCGCCCCGCCGAGGTGCTCACCCTGGCCGGCGACGGCACCGGTGACCTCGTCGAACAGGCCGGCGTCCTGGCCGAAGCCGTCGAGAAGGCCTACGAACAGGGCGCGCCTTCGGTCGACGTCGTCGGGTACTCCGCGGGCGGTGTCGTCGCCCGGTTGTGGGTCAGCCGGGAAAACGGCAAGCACCAGGCCCGCCGGGTCGTGACGCTCGGTGCGCCGATGCACGGCACCGGCCTGGCCGCGGCGGGCGGCGCGCTCGTCCCCGGCGGCTGCCCCACCGCGTGCGTGCAGCTCGCGCCGGGCAGCAGCCTGCTGCAGGAGCTGGCCAAGCAGCCGGTCCCGCCGACCCTGCCGTGGCTTTCGCTCTGGACCGAGCGGGACGAGACGGTGACCCCGCCGGAGTCGGCCCGGCTCGACGGCGCCGTCAACGTCTCGCTCCAGCAGGTCTGCCCCGGCAACACCGCCGCCCACGGCGACCTGCCGACCGATCCCGCCGTCACCGAAATCGTCCTGCAGGCCCTCGGCACCACCCCGCTCGAACCGCCCGCGGAGTGCCTCAGCTCGTGACGTCCTTGGTCGCGAAGTTCGCCCACGCCGCCCCGAAGAACACCACGATGTAGCCGGCCTGCAGCAGCAGCCCGTGGTCGATGTTGCGCCACAGAACCGGGTCGCGGAAGAAGTCGATCCACGACAGCCAGTAGTGCGTCGGCAGGTAGGGCTTCACGGACGCGGCCGCGTCCAGCGTCTCCAGCACCGAGCTGATGATCAGCGCGGCCAGCCCGCCCAGCGCGGCTCCCAGCGCCGAGTCCGTGACCGTCGACAAGAAAACGGTGATGGCGGCGAACCCCAGCATCGACACCACGATGTAGGTCACCGCACCGAGCAGCCGCAGGCCGAGCGCGGACGAACTGAGCGACTGCCCCGACAACGACGTCACCCCGGCCGGCTGGCCGCCCGGGCCCGCGACGCCCGGGGTGCCGCCGGTGCCGAACAGGAACACCCCGAGCACCAACGACGTCAGCACGACGATGACGATCGCCGCGGTCACGTACACGGCCAGTGCCACCATTTTCGCGCCCAGCAACCGCGTCCGGCCGACCGGGCGCACCAGCAGGTACCGCAGCGTCCCGCCGGAGGCCTCCCCCGCGATCGCGTCGCCCGCGACCACCGCGACCGCGATCGGCAGGAACAGCGGCAGCACCAGGGCGAGCGCGGCCGCCGGGAACAGCGCGCCGTCGTTCACCACCGCCGACAGGAACGCGCCGCCCTGCCCGGGCGGCGGCGCGAAATCGGCCGTGGCCAGGAAGACGCCGACGATGGCCGGCAGCAGGCACAGCAGCAGCACGCTCACCCAGATCCGCGGCCGCAGCGCGAGCTTCCGCAGTTCGACGCCGATCATCCGGCCGCCCCGAACCGGTCCGAGCCCGGACCCGTCACGTCGAGCACGACCTGTTCCAGCGTCCGCTGCTCGGCGTGGATGGACGTCACGCGCACGCCCGCCTCGACGAGCAGGGCGTTCAGCGCCGCCGGGTCGTCGTGCCGGATGACGAGCCGCTCGCCGTCGCGGGCTTCGAGCTGCCCGTCGAGGACCGCGGCCGCCGCGGCGGGGTCCGGCGTGCCGACCAGGATCCGGCCGGTGGCCGCCCGCAGCGTGGCCAGGTCCTCTTCCAGCACCAGCCGGCCCCGGTCGACGACGCCGACGCGCGTGCACAGCTGCTCCACCTCGGCCAGCAGGTGGCTGGAGAGGAACACCGTTGTGCCGCCCGCGTTCAGCGCCACCAGCAGCTCCCGGATCTCCTTGATGCCCTGCGGGTCCAGCCCGTTCGTCGGCTCGTCGAGGATGAGCAGCCGCGGCCGCCGCAGCAGCGCGCCGGCGAGCCCGAGCCGTTGCCGCATCCCGAGCGAGTACGCCTTCACCGGCCGCTGGTCGACCCCGCCCAGCCCGACCTGTTCGAGGGCCTCGCCGACCCGACGCCGGCGCGTGCGACGGCCACCACCGCGCCCGGCGGCGTCGAGCAGCGCGAGGTTCCGCCGCCCGGACAGGTGCGGGTACGCGGCCGGCCCTTCGACGAGCGCGCCGACCTCGGGCAGCACCTCGGCGACCCGCTTCGGCACGGGTTTGCCGAGCACCTCGATCTCCCCGGCCGTCGCGTAGACGAGGCCGAGCAGCATCCGGACCAGGGTGGTCTTGCCCGAGCCGTTGGGCCCGAGGAAGCCGTAGCGGTCACCCTCGCGCACCTCGAGGTCGACCGCGTCGACGGCCACCGTGCGCCCGTACCGCTTGGTCAGCGCGCGCGTGACGATCACGGCCCGCTCCGGCGCAGCCGCGAAAGTTCGTCCGCCACGGACTTCAGCACGGCCGGCGTCACGGTCCCGGCCAGCAGGTAGGAGCGGCGCGAGACGGACGACCGCACGATACCCAGCGACAGCGGAGTGATCGACAGCTGCACAACGCTCCCGGCGGCCAGCCTCGCCTGCACCGCACCGGCCTTCCCGGCGGCCTCGCCGGCGGCGTTGGCCACGGTCCGCGGCACGGCGATCACGGCGAAGGAGGCCAGCCCGGCACCGTACAGCGCGGTCCCTTGAACGCCCCCGAAGTCCGACGACGTCACCGAACGCCCGGCCAGCCGCGCCGGCAGCGGCACCTGGCTGTACGCCCCGAGCGTGTCGGCGACATCCGGAGCGCTGGCCACGGTGAACCCGGACCCGAGCACGGGCCGAGGCGCCTCGACGACCGGCGTGGCCTGCTCGAGCTGCTGGAACTCACTGACGAGGATCGGCGACCCCTGCCCACGCGCGGTGAGTTCGACCCGCACGGCCACCCCGGTCACCGGATCCGCCCAGACGTCCACGCGTCCGATGGTCGTGTCGGGATCGGCGGGCACGAGCCGAAACCCGGCCGCGGCAACACCGGCGACGTTCCGCCCGGGCAGCGAGCTCACGGGATCACCGTGAGCAGCCCCCAGAATCCGCCGCGCAAGCTCGGGCGGCAACAGGTCCCCACCCCGCGGCAACCGGACACCGGGATCACCGATCAGCTCGGTGAGCGTGTTGTCCCCGTAGTCCCAGGTGTATTCCCCATCGGGCAGCCGGTAGACATCATGTTCCCCAGCGGTCCCGAGAATATCGACCCGATACCGATCAGGCCCGGCGTACCAGACCCGCATCGGCGTCCGCATCGAGAAGAGCGCGGTGACGGCCCCGAGGTTCGGCAGTTCCGGAAGCGCCAGCGACCCGGCGCTTTCGGCGTAACCCTGATAGGGCCGTCCGGCGGAACCGAGGACAAGATCACGCAACCGGACAGGATCAACAGCAGCACCGGCGGGGGCAAGGGCAGCAACGACAGAGGGAGCGGAGACGAGAAGCGCGGCAAGAACGGCAACGACCGCCCACCGGCGCCGCTTTTCCCACCGCGCAGGCGAGGGTGTCATCCGGCATCACCTCTTCCCTCAGTTGTACGCCATGGCCCTGCGGCCGGCGTTTCACCCGACGCGGACAGGCAGCCGGCAGCGGCAGCTGACCGGACCGCCCCCGCACGAACCCGACAGCCGGCAACGCAAGGCAACCAACGACGTCACCAGACCTCCCCCGCCCCTCATCCCAGCCATCCCTTCAGGCGGCGGTCGGGTTTGTCAAGGCATCTTTCCCGCCTTGACAAACCCGAC